>JAYVCO010000467.1:0-4522 GCA_043749935.1 Planctomycetia bacterium | reverse complement strand
CTGTTGCTGCCTTTCATGGCGGCATTTGTTTACATCCCCGGCGGAATTGGCGCGATCGTGTGCATGCTGTTCGTCCACCGCGTGGCACGAATCCACGGCCATTTGCTGACAGTCATCGGCCTGCTGGCAGTTTTGGCGATTGGCATAATCGGCTGGTCATTCTTGGGAAAAACCGAAGGCAACCTGCTCACGCCACTTTGGTTTCAAGAAATGCTAGGCCGATTGGAGTTCAGCGAGCATCGATTGTTGCCTAGTTGGTGGCTCAGTTCGGGTCTGCTCGAAGCGGCGCGCAATCGCGACAACGTCTCGGGTACCGCGGCTTGGGCCGAAAGTTTGCTGTTTCTTTCCCTGTTGATCTCCAATGCCTTATTTTTTCGCGTGCTCGCCGTTTGGATCGGCATCCGAATCTATCGCGTCAGTTACAGCGAATTGCGCACCGAACGCGCTCGCCGCAGGCCAGGTAAGAATATTTGGATCGACCGGTTCATCATGCGTTGCACGCGTCCTTTGCCGATCGGAATGCGCCTGTTGATCGTCAAAGACATAAGACTTTTCCGCCGCGATCCCGCGCAATGGTCGCAGTTCATTATTTTCTTTGGTCTACTGACGCTCTATTTCGCCAATATCCGCCGCTTTAGTTACGACGTGAATTACACGGCCTGGGTCAACATGATCAGTTTCTTGAACCTGGCAGTGGTGGGACTGATTCTCTCGACGTTCACGACGCGGTTCATCTTTCCGATGTTGAGCCTGGAAGGACGCCGATTTTGGATTCTTTGTATGCTGCCCGTCGAGCGCGACTCGATTCTCTGGGCGAAGTTTTTGTTTGCGGCTGCCGGTTCGGCGGTTCCTTGTTGTTTGTTGATCTTGCTGAGCGACGCCATGCTGCAGATCACGCCCTTGGTGGTAGCGATCCACCAATTGACGTGCGTCCTGCTATGTGTAGGGCTGTCGGGCATCGCGGTCGGTTTGGGTGCGAAAATGCCCGACCTGCGGGAAGAATCTCCCTCCAAGATCGCGGCCGGATTTGGCGGGACATTGAGCCTGGTCATCAGCGCGATTTATATCGTGCTGGTCGTTCTGTTGACTGCATTGCCATCGCATTTCTATTTGGCTGCGATGCAGAGCGACGTGGACCCTTTTTGGGTACGCGCCTGGCTCGTTGCGGGCATCTTTGCCGCATGCCTGGCGGGACTCATCGCGACCGTCGTCCCCATGCAAATTGGCCGCAGCGCGTTCAGAACCTTGGAGCTCTAATTGCCTGTCAGCCAGTTGGAGCCGCGCGAAATTTCGACACTGCGTTCCGATAGCGACCGTGAGCGTGCCAGGCGATCCATCCTAAGTACACGTTGCCTCCTAGAGAGCCGCATAGCAATCCTGCCGCGATCAACAGCGGCAGCCACGGGCGGGCCGACTCGATCGTGTTCGTCGCGTCCGTGCCTGGGGGCAGTGAGGGTTTTTCCGCATTTCGGTTTTCTGGATCCTTATTGTATCCCGCTGGTTGCACCGGCTTGCCGCGGTCCAGATCATCGGGCAGTGTCGCGGGCATGTCCGAAATGGGGTAGGCAGGGTTTTCGCTGGCTGTTTGTTCCTCACCATTCGTAGCAAGTGGAGCATCCGGCAATTCCACCACCGGCGGGAACGACGATTGAGCTTCCGTATTCGCCTGGTGGTGCTCTTGAGGCGATTCGGTCGCATGCTGCTGCGATGGCTTTCCAGCGACCTGAGCGAGCTTGCCCGAACCCACCGTCACGCGATAGCGTCGTATGTGGAGCTCCGGCGGAACGTCGCTGACGAGGTCTTGTCCCCGTTGTAAGACCTGGAGCAATTGGGGCTCAAGTTGAATCGTGTATTCGTGGCCGCCGTCGGGCAGCGGCTCCCAGCCAACTTCGACGCCAAGCGTTGCCGCGGTCACCAAAACTAATAGTGCTTGCATCGTTTGACTCCCAAATTAGTTCGCCTGCTGTGATCGGCGCGATCTTACTTCTATGAGTATATTACTCCTACCAGCGAATTCGACAAACCCAAGCCTCGCGTAGCGGGTTACTCTGCTCGAAGCTGACCAATTGAAGCACCTCTTGCGCTTCATTCCCTACGGCAGCGACCGTGGCCCTACGGCAGCCATCGTGGATGGTCCGCGCCTTTGTCGTCGATGCCGCGGGTAATCGCGTGTGGATGGGTGCCGTCGGCGTTCATCACCCAAATGGTGGGCGCTTCGCCCGTGGCGGCGCGGCAGAAGGCGATCTGTCGACCGTCGGACGATGCGCTCGCGCGAAAATCCCATACTGGCGGGTCGCTGCTAGTGAGCGTCGTCATCTTGCCATCGCGCGGATCGAGGCGGCAGATTTCGGATCCGCCGCGAGCCTCCTCTGGTTTGAAGTCGCGATTGAAATGGTCGAGGTCAGGTTTGCCGGTGCGGTAGACCCACGCAACCTGCGCACCGGGTGTGCGCTGCGGAAAAAGGATCGCGCCGTCGGGCGTCCAAGCTGGCACATTCGACCCGCTGCCGCGCGTTTGGGGATTGCCATAAGTCGCGGCGAACCACATCGACTCTCCCTGAGTCAGCACGCGATGATCGCTGCCATCGGGGCGGCCAATGCAAACGTCGGCCCAGTCGTGCCCTGGATTTTGCTGAAAGAGACAGTCGACGTACAAGATCCAGTTGCCGTCGGGCGACCAGCTCGTACCAAAATACAGATGCTGGGGATCTCCCACTACGCGCACGCGGTTTGTCCCATCGGTGTCGCTGGTCCAGACTTGATAGCCCGCGGGACTCGCGAGGTGATAGGCAACACGCTTGCCGTCAGGGCTGAGGCTTAGGCCGTAGGGCAGCCCTTCACCGGGCCGCGTGAACTCGCGCGGATCGCTGCCGTCGATGTTCATGCTGTAAATCAGACCCACCTTGTTGCGAACTACCTGCACCAGGATCCGCTCGTTTCCCAACAGCAGGGCAGGAGTCTCGAACGGCGCGAGGCGCTCTTTGGTGCAGATCTCGGCAAGGCTGCCCGAGTCGAGATCGTAGCGCCACAGATGAGTCGGCGTTTGGGTGTAATACTCCTCGAAGGGCTTGCCCGGTCCATCGCGCCGCGGTTCCATGCTAAGCATGACGACGTGGCGACCGTCGGGAAACATCGGCCCGGGCTGCCAGGTGGCCTGCCCGGGAGCATGGAGCTCGAGATACCGCAGGCCAGAACTATCGGCATTCACGAGGCCGGTTTTGCCTTGTGATGTGAAGAACAAACGGGCAGGAGACGCTTCGCCGCTCGCTGGATTGCCGCCCCGCGCTTGTGCCGTGACAATCGCCATGGCCCCCAGAGTGAGAAGGAGAAAAAGGGGACAGGTACAATTTGCCGGATCGGCTCGCAGGGTGCTTCGCACAAATTGTACCTGTGCCCTTTTTCGGATGTAGCTACTGGCAATCATTGGCAGAAAGTCTAGCACGTGTGCTGGCGAGATCCTACTGCTAGCCCGCTGCTTCAAGGGACTGGTTCGCCACCCCTTGGGAACGGTTCCCGGCGCCGGTCATTCCCCTCGAACTACGTCGCCTGCTGAGATCGGCCCGAACTGAAGTATACTGTTCCTTGCAGCACATTCGATCAGCCTAGCCCCTGGCCCGCGATCGGGGTTCTGCCGTCCGGACCCGGGCATCGGGCTGATAAGACGGGGCTTGGCAATCGGTTGACGGCAGTTGGGAATCCTCTTGAATTCGTCTTGTGTCGTTTTGCTAGCCTCGACACACTGGCCAGCCTCATACTCCCTAGCTTTCCGAGTCTGCGCGTGAGCTCGCCACGAAAACGCTGGATCCGTTGGTTGATTCCCGTCGCCAAGATCATAGTCTTTGCGCTTTTGTGTTGGTTTATTTATTACACTTTCGTCAGCGCTAACGAAAAGCTCGACGCGCACACCTGGCACGTGGAGCCGCAGTGGCTGGTCGTGTCCGGGATGCTCTATTTGCTCGGGCTGCTGCCGGCCGCAGTTTTCTGGCAACGCGTCTTGGTCGCTACGGGGCAGAATGTCCACCTGGGCGAATCGTTGAGGGCCTATTACATTTCGCAATTAGGCAAGTATGTTCCCGGCAAATGGATGGTCATTCTGCTGCGTCGCGTTTCGCTCCACAGTTCCGGTCTAGAGGAGACGGTCGTTGCCGCCAGCGTCTTTTTCGAAACGTTTACAATGCTCGCGGTCGGAGCGGCGCTCGCCGCGGTGATGCTGGCAATCTGGCAGCCCGACAAGCCTCTGCTCGTTGGTGCCGCTGCGATTTCGGTGCTCCTCATGGGGATTCCCACCGTGCCCGCGGGGTTTCAGTGGTTGATTCGCACTTTGGGGATCGGCAAGTTGAACCCCAATGCAGGAGCCAGGTTTAGTCGCATCAGCTTACGCACGATTGCTCTTGGCTGGGGCTTTATCGCGGTGGGTTGGCTGCTGCAGGGGATGAGTCTGTGGGCCACGTTGCGGTCCCTGGGAGCGGTTGACGGTGGGCCCTTTTCCGAGCTTTCGCTGCACACGGCCACCGTCGCGCTAT
>JAYVCO010000466.1:0-2647 GCA_043749935.1 Planctomycetia bacterium | reverse complement strand
CCACGCTTTCGGTTTTCTTGCTTTCCGGTTTCTCCGACCAGGTTCCCATCAAATGCTTTTCGCCGTCAACTTCCAACTCGAAGCTGGCCGGGCCATTGCAATTCCACGAGATGACGGCGCGGTCGAACGAGGCGACCGTGTACTCCCGCGAGACAAACGCCTGTTTTTCGTCGCCGCGCCACACGGTAAGCCGCGGCGAGGTGGTGTCCCCCGCGATGGCGGTTTCAACGCTCGCCAGGAACAGAAACACGACAAGCCATCGAACGGAATACATGGATCTGACTCCGGTAAGGAAAGTGGTAGGCATTGGGAATGTGGGAGATTGAGCGAGCAAGTCAAGCGTTCAGCATTTTGCCGTCTTGCGCTTCTTTCCGATGGTGCCACGTTTCATGACCTTCTGAATGTAGTCCGGGGCGAACGGCACTTGGCAAGCGTTGTCGCCCAGGTCGGCCGTCACCGGTCCGATCTTATCGCCGATCTGCATTGCGACATCGGTCAGGGGCTTCACATAGCACCCCACTGCGATGACAAACATATTCATTTGGCAGCGCACGTAGTCGGGCGACTTGTGGATCGTCTTTTGGACACGCCGTAGCAATCGCTTTAGCTCCGCCAGATCAAGTTCGGCGTCGTCCTTGATCGCCACGAGGGTTATGAGCGTGGCCCAGCCCGCCGCGGCCACGAACTCCTGTTTCGACTCGATCCACTCTTGGGCCAGTTCCCATCCGTGCCTGCCGCCCGCAGCGACCCAAGGCACGGTCGATCCGGCGAGCAGGCCGCAATACGCTTTGGCCACCCACCGCTGCAAATCCTGTTTCGTCATCCGCGTATCGTCGGCGATCAATCCGGCCAAGTACATGGCGTCGCAATTGCCGGAGTCGTAGAGATCGAGCGCAAGCTGGTAATCCCGCTTGATCCGCTTTTGAATCTTTTTCATGTCGCCGATCTTCACGCCGAAGAACGGTTCCTTGACCCCATGCTTGAGGAGCACTTTTTTGATGCTGGCGCTCCCCAGCAACTTCAATTCATTCAGAACGTCCGATGCGGTCATCGGTGGTCTCCAGAGTCGAGAATCCATTGCCAGAAAACGATTGTGGCATTCGACCTCGGCAAATGCAACTCCGTCGTCCGCGACGATTGAAGAAGACAATTAGGGAAATCTCATTGGCAGTCTGCCGCCGCGCGATCGCCAAATAAAAAAGGACGGCCCTCGGAAATTCCGAGGACCGTCCCCGCCCCTTGTTGATTGACGCGATGATTACCGATAGATCACTGGATCGAGATCGCCCGAGAAGAGGCACACGATGACGCGGACGTGATCGCCGTGGCTGAGACATTCGTCGATTGCAGTCTGTGCGGCATCGCCGTTGTAGGCGCCGTCGCCATATTCCCAGCCGACGCCATACGAGTTGTTTTCGCCGATGGCCAGGACGAGCCAGCCGTCTTGCACCCAGCCGACGATGCGGGCATCGCTGGCGGGGCAATTCGACAGAGCCACTTGCTCGGCCATGCCGCGCGATCCACAGTCCCAAGCGTAGCCAAAGGCGCCGGTGGACGGCGAGTAAGCGACGGCGCCATAGCTGTCGTAATAAATCTCAACGGCTTTGGCCTGGGCGGCCAAGGCAACGTAACTCAACACGCACAACGACGGGACGACGATCATCGTCGCCAACTTCTTCAACGCACTGCGGGGGGCAACATTCGACATGGTACAAAACTCCTGGAAACGGGGGTGAAAATGGTGAAACACGACGCAATTGGATAAACAAACGGTCCGGGTCACTTGCCGGGGGGCACAACCAATCCGCTACGGCGACGGTTCTTGCCGATCTCTTTGTGCCAGGACCTCACTAACTGACGGGAAGAGGGTCGTGGGAGCGCCCGATTGCGCGCCAAAGCTAAAAAAACTCAATTATCGTCCTCGGCCTGCGAACTGCGCGCTTCCCGTCGCGACCACGAATTGGCCTGGCGCACCCCATTTCAGGCGGAAATTTTGCATCTGGACGCAAGGGGATTACAATGTCGGACTGCTGTCTGGCCAGCGTGGCGGCAATCCGGCCGCGATTCTTTTCTCCCATTTTGCAACGGGGGGCGTATGTTTGAGCTTGCAACTGTGCTTCACCGGCGGCGCGCGATCGCGGCGTGGGCGCTGCTCGGCTCGATCTGCGCGGGACCGGCGATGGCGGCTGATCCCGACGCACCACAACCGGCGGCGAAGAAACTCACGCCGGACGAACAGGCCCAACTCGACGAGACGTACAAACTAAACAAACAGGTTGGCGGACTCATCGCCCAAGGGAAGCTCCGAGACGCCGTTCCCCTGGCCGAACAAATTGCGGAAACGACGAAACGAATTCTAGGCGAATCGCATCCCGATTACGCAACGAGCCTGACCAACTTGGCGTATCTGCACAAGGCACAGCGTAACTATGCGAAGGCCGAGCCTCTCTATCAAAAGGCCTTGGAAATCCGCAAGCAGGTCGGGGGAGAACACGATCCCGATTACGCCACCAGCCTG
This sequence comes from Planctomycetia bacterium, assembly GCA_043749935.1. GTDB lineage: Bacteria > Planctomycetota > Planctomycetia > Pirellulales > PALSA-1355 > PALSA-1355. Next base: position 129 of record JAYVCO010000466.1, on the reverse strand, counting down.
CGCAGCTTGGCGTTGCTGTATCTGACCCAGGGGGATTTCGCGCGGGCCGAGCCGCTGTTCAAGCAGGCTTGGGAAATCCGCAAAAAAATCCTGAAAGAAGAGAACCCCGACTATGTTGGAAGCCTGAAC
>JAYVCO010000465.1:0-14000 GCA_043749935.1 Planctomycetia bacterium | reverse complement strand
GATCGCAACCGTGTTTGGCAATCTCCAATACCACAGCAGGATGCGCAAAATGGGCGCATGGCGCAATGCCAATTTCAGGAAAAAGAAAAGCAAGTCGTCCCCAGAACGACTATGCAACATCGCTGCATAATTCGGGCCGAACAGTATTGACCAGAAGGCCGGGCGAGGCTTGAGTAGGTAGCTACGACAGAGAACAGTCATTCCAATCCCCTACGTTCCTTGCGAATTCCGTCGAAATTCGCGAAGCAGTTGCGCAAGAGAGGTCTTAGCGATCCAAGTCGTTTTACCGCCAATATTCGAAGAAAATAAGACAATTTCCAAGAATTCGATGGATACGCGGTCGGGGAGGGAACATACTACCACCGCGAGAGTTGCTTGACTGAGCAGCACTTCGCTCCTTCTCTGACAGAAATCTGTGCTAGTGCGACTTTAATTTCATTGGGCCCCGCAGCGATTCATTCGCTGTCCTCTTTCGCCCGCGTCGCAACGACTGGACCCACGCTCATTACGTTAGGTTCCTACGCACTTATCCAATTAAGGACTACCAATGCGCACTATCAACTTCGCAACTCCGCACCCAACGGCCATTCTTTTGCTCGCGACATTCGCCGCCACTACGGCACTGTGGGGCATGCCCGACACGGCTCGCGGGCAAATCTTTGTTACGAAGCAAGACGGTTTTACGGTTGGCGAATACACCCTCTCTGGAGCCACCGTGAACGCTGCTCTGATCAATGGGCTTATTAACCCGAACGGAATCGCGGTGTCGGGGTCGAATCTGTTTATCCCGAACTATAACAGCGGCACGATTGGCGAATACACTACCTCGGGCGCGTTGGTTAGCGCCTCGCTGATCTCTGGGTTGAACGGCCCGTTGGGCATCGCGGTCTCGGGGTCAAATCTGTTTGTCGTGAATAATCAAAATGGCACGATTGGCGAATACACCACCTCGGGCACCACAGTGAATGCCGCACTGGTCTCGGGTTTAGGTTCCCCAACCTTTATCGCGGTGTCTGGGTCGAATCTATTCGTAGTTGATCGCAACACGGACGCAATCGGCAAATATGATGCTACCACGGGGGCGACAGTGAACGCCTCGCTGATCACAGGCCTAGGCGCGCCCTATGGTGTCGCGGTTTCTGGATCGAATCTGTTTATTGCGGATGATGGTGATGGCACGCTTTATGGCGGAAGAATAGGTGAATACACCACCTCGGGGGCCGTGGTGAACGGTGTACTGATCGTGGGCTTGGGCGGTCCGAACGGCATCGTTGTTTCTGGATCGAATTTGTTTGTTGCCAACACCTACGACAGTTACCACGGAACGCATTCCTTTGGATCGATTGGCGAATACACCATCTCCGGGGCCACGGTGAACGCGTCGCTGGTCGCTCCGCTAGTCTCGGGCCTGACTGACAACCCCTTTGGCATCGCCGTCGCGGTGCCGGAGCCAAACAGTCTCGCGTTGGCCGCGCTCGGATTCGCCGGGCTCGCTGCTTGGGCTTGTCGGCGGCATATTTCCCACATTGGGACAGCCTCACCATGGAAGACGAGGGCGTGAATTCGGCCAAAGATCCGATCAATGGTTGGATTTTTGGGAGGCGCGAGCAGTGCTGGAATAGCGTCCGTTTGATGGGACTCCGTGAAACGGCTTGAGATTACGGGAGAGCGGCGAGGATAACGGCCTGCCGATAAGCTGCGGTCGCCTTCGGCGCCTGCCGGCTACATCGGCTTGTTGGGCCGCGCCAGCGAGCCACGGGCGATATTCTCCAGAGCCTCTCGTTTGATTGAGAGCTACTTCTTGAACCGGAGCGCGACCACTTTTTCCTCGCCGTGACCTGCGATCTCCAGTTTATATTCCCCGTTCTTTTCGACCGCGGTCTTCTTGGCGGCCAGTTCCACTTCGAGCGTTTCGACCTTTCCGGGCTTGATGTCGATCGCGGTTTTTTTATCCGTGGAGCGCAAGCCGAAGTGTGGATGGACCTCGGGCTTGCTGCCCTGCTTCTGCAACTGGTATTTGAAATTGCTGGAACTGAGTTTCATGGCTTTTTTGGAGGCGTTCTTAATCTCCACTCGAATCACGACGACAGCCGTCTCTCCATCCGGCGATTTCGGAATCTCGACAACCGCACTCTTGATCTCCAGTTTCTCGATCTTGATTTCCTCAGCCACAGCACATTGGCCGAACATGAGCGTCAAAGCAACTGCGGCAACAACTGATCGCATGAGTTGAACCTTCAAAAACAAGTAGAGAATCGACGTACAAGTCCAACGATTCTAGCGCGTTTCCAAAGTCGCTGCAAGTTAGTTGGCCGGCGACTGCGTCGCAATAAACGTTCGTTTTTCGGGGAATCGCCCCTGCGACGACGCCTGCCGCAAAACATTCGGGTGAGCGTTCCCAAGAACTCTTCTCATGAATCAAGGTCCGAGATTGCCGTAAAACTTGTAGTATTTAGCACTGGTCTGGATGACGGGACAACGCCCGCTGCTGCGGGCCTCGCGTCGTCTGGTTCGCCCCCTTTTTCCTCTTCTTTGTGCCGTCGTGTCTTTGTGGTTTTGTCCTCGGTTTCATTGACCACGACGGCACGACGCAAATGCTGAAGAACTAGACCCCTTGTCAGTTCCTTCTTGTTGAATCGCTGCAATCCAAGCAATGGGTCGGCCGAGACGGGAATCGATGGAAAACGACCCTGAGCGATGAAGAAAAGAATTCCAGAGAGTGGCCGCTCGGGGACTCGAACCCCGACGCCTTTCGGCACAAGATCCTAAATCTTGCGTGTCTGCCAATTTCACCAAGCGGCCAGGCTCGTTCAACAGCAGGCATTCGGTCTCTCCAAGTTTACAATTTACGGCCCTTGCCTGCCATCCCGACGTGTTTCACACTATACTGGTCCGCAATTGGCCAAATAGACGCTGAAAACACAAACCGCTCACAACCGGTCTAGTGCCGAAGATCGGCACCGGGTTCCATGAAAAGAACGATTCTCGTCGCGGGCATTATTTTCGCCTGGCTAGTCCTGGCCACGGGCGTCCATTCCGCCGAGCAAGTTGTGGTCGAAGGCCCGCTCGTGGTTTGGCATCCGATCCGACTGACATTCCCGGGACCGGAGGCAGCGGAGACCGACAATGCGCCCAACCCGTTCTTGGACATCCGACTGCAAGTCACGTTCACCGGCCCGACTAACCAGAGCCTTGTCGTGCCCGGTTTTTTCGACGGCGACGGAACCGGTGGCCCCAAGGGCCGCGCGTGGCACGCGTATTTTGCTCCCGATACACCCGGTACCTGGAAATATGAAACGTCGTTTCGGGTCGGATCCGGAGTGGCCATCGAACTCGGTCCCCAGGCCGGCAAGGTACTCGCGATCCCGCTGACTGGCTCGTTCGATGTGGCGCCGCGAAATCCCGAGGCGCCGGGATTCTTGAGGTGGGGCCGACTTGAATATGTCGGCAAACATTATTTGAAATTCAAGGACGGGCCCTTTTGGATTCGCGGGGGGACCGACGAGCCCGAGAACTTCTTGGGCTATGCTGGGTTCGATCGCACTCCACCCAGGCACCGCTACGCCGCGCACGTCGAGGATTGGCGCGCTGGAGATCCCGACTGGGACGACGGTAAAGGACGCGGGATCATCGGAGCGCTCAATTACCTGGCCAAAGAGCACGTCAACAGCATCTATTTCCTCACGATGAACATCGGCGGCGATGGCAAGGACGTCTGGCCATGGATCGGCGCCATCGACCCCAAGGGCAGTCCGACCAACGACAATTTGCATTTCGACACCAGCAAGCTGAGGCAATGGGAGATCGTCTTCGATCACGCCCAGCGGTTGGGAATATTTTTGCACTTCGTGTTCAACGAAGCCGAAGAAGCCAACAAGCGCGAGCTCGACAATGGAGAGCTCGGGCCGGAGCGAAAGCTATTTTATCGGGAAATGATCGCTCGCTTCGGCCACCATCTGGCGCTGCAATGGAATCTTTGCGAAGAATACAACCTGAATTTCAATTTCGGACCCGACCGCGTCCGCGCCTCCGCCGACTACATTCGCGCGATCGACCCCTACCACCACCCGATCACGGTGCATAGCGCGGGAGATCCGGTCGAACAACTGCGGTTCACTTTCGGCGACCCCCGATTCGAAATGACGTCGATCCAGTTGAATCAGCGGCCGATCCATGAAGTCACCAAAGCGTTTCGTCGCGAAACGCAGAAGGCCGGCCGGCCTATCCCGATCAGTTTGGATGAGTTCACTCTGGACCGCGGCCAGCGCGCGTCGCACATTCCGGTCGACGATGCCGAGGGATTGCGCGAGGAAAAGCTTTGGCCGACCTATATGTCTGGCGGGATGATTGAGTTTATTTTCGAGGACCTGTTGCGCACCGACAGTTTCAAGACCCCCGAGCGCGAGAAGCTGTGGCATTATGTCTGGTACGCGCGCCGGTTCATGGAAGAAAACCTGCCGTTCTGGGAGATGGACTCCGCCGACGAATTGTCGCAGGGCGCTGGCACGATTCCGCTGCCGATCGGCAAAGGCATAACGGTTCCGCTGGGTCCGCAAGTGTTTGCCAAACGGGGCGAAGTCTATGCCGCTTACCTGCCGACGGGTTCCCCAAGCGGCACTCTGGATCTATCAGAATTGAGAGTCCCGGCCGAGCAACTTTGGTTCAACCCTCGGACTGGGAATTTCGAAGGAGACCCAATTTCAGTAGCCGGCGGTGAACGACGGGCACTGGGAACGCCGCCGGCTGACCCGACATCGGATTGGGTGGTGCTGATTCGGCCAGCCAAAGGTTTGCCAAAAACCTCATCGCTCGATAACCAGGAAAAACGTTCCGCAATCGATCCCTCCGGCTTCCGCGATAGCGCCCACCACTGGCGCAAGATTCGAGACACAACCCGGTTCATCCAAGCCTTGCCAGATCAAGCAGCATACGAGCCGTCGCGAGTACAGGACATTGCCGCCAACATCCTGTTGTTCCAACGCACCAACGGCGGCTGGCCCAAAGACTACGACATGCTGGCTATTTTGACCGACGAGCAAAAAGACGCGATCCGCGCCACGCATGACCGCGATGACACTTCGTTCGACAATCACAATATCCACTCGCAGGTCGATTACCTGGCGCGGGCCTACTCGGTGGCCGGCGAAAACTCTTGGCGCGACGGATGCTTGCGCGGGCTCGATTTCATGCTCGCCGCGCAGCTTCCTTGCGGCGGATTTCCTCAACGGTTTCCTAAGTCCAGCGGGTTCTCCGCTCACATCACGTTCAACGACGGCGTGACCATCGGAGTTCTCAATGTGCTCAAGGACGCCAGCGACGGCTTGCCGCAATGGGGTTGGCTCGACGCCCAGCGGAAACAGAAAGCACGCCTGGCTGTCGAACGAGGCATCGAATGTGTTTTGAAATGCCAGATTCGCGTCGACGGGCGGTTAACCGGCTGGTGTCAACAGCACGACGCCGAGACCTTTCAGGCAGCCAGCGCGCGGACCTTCGAATTGGCATCGATCTGCCCTCAAGACACGACTGAAATCATGCGATTTTTGATGCGGATAGAAACGCCGAGCAGAGAGGTCATAGTGGCCGTAAGCTCGGCGGCCGAATGGCTGCGGCAGGTGATGCTTATTGGCATTAGCGTGAAAAAGATTCCGGCACCTCCCGAGGAGTTCTTACGGCATACGGCGGACTTCGATGTCGTCGCGGTCCCCGATGCCAGCGCGGCACCGATTTGGGCCAGACACTACGAGATCGGTACCAACCGGCCAGTTTTTGCGGGTCGCGACGCCATCAAGAAGTATGCCTTGAGCGAAATCGAACGCGAGCGTCGCACCGGCACTCCTTGGTATGGTGGCTGGCCCCAAACAATGCTCGACAAAGACTATCCAGCCTGGCAAAAGAAGCTGGGCAACCGTCCTCAGTAGCGCCCCATGTGATTGCCAAAGCGGGTTGCGGTAGCCGATAATGGGCTGCCGGCACCATTTGCCGGTAGCTCGAAGGCTAGGGTGTGGAGTATCGCATGGCGCCTTCTCGGCCGCACGATTGGATAGCACGGGTCTTGCTACTGGCTTGCCTTGGCGCCACACCCATTTGCGCGGCGGAGCCGGACAAGCCGGTCGATTTCGCCCGTGACGTCTTGCCGATTTTCCAGGCACGCTGCTTTTCTTGCCACAACGAAAAGCGGCAGGAAAGCGACTTTCGGCTCGATCTGCGCGACGACGCCCTGCGTGGCGGTGCCAATGGTGTGGCTATTGTTCCGGGAAAAAGCGGCGAGAGCGCGCTTATCGAGAGAATCTCTGGAGCCGATCCAGACCTTCGCATGCCGCGCAAAGGAGAACTGCTATCCAAAGAGGCCGTGGCCGCAATCCGGGCCTGGATCGATCAGGGAGCCGTCTGGCCGGCCGATAGCCAATCTCCAAAGCCGGCGGAACATTGGTCGCTCAAGCCGCTGGTTCGTCCACCGATACCGGCCGCCGGAGATTCATCGTCGATCGCCAATCCGATCGATGCGTTCATTCTCGCCCGCCTTGCCGAAAACGGCCTGCACCCATCAGCCGAGGCCGATCGTCGAACCCTGATACGCCGGGTCACCGTGGATTTGATTGGGCTGCCGCCAACTTTCGATGAGGTCGATGCGTTTTTGGCCGACAGCCGGCCCGACGCTTACGAGCTGCTGGTGGATCGATTGCTGGCCAGTCCAAGATATGGCGAGCGCTGGGCGCGGCATTGGATGGACGTGGTTCACTTTGCCGAAACCCACGGAAACGATCAAGATCGTCCGCGCGAAAACGCCTGGCCTTATCGCGACTATCTGATTCGTTCGTTCAACGACGACAAGCCGTATGCCCGATTTGTCGCCGAACAAGTGGCTGGTGACGTGCTGTCGCCCAACGATCCGCAAGCAACCGTGGCTCTCGGGTTTTTGGCTGCGGGACCCTGGGACGAGAGCTCCTTGATGTGCATCGTCGACGACACGACCGACAAGAAGCTGGCGCAGGTGCTCGATCGAGACGACATGCTCACCAATGTGATGTCGACCTTCTGTAGTGCCACCGTGCATTGTGCCCGCTGTCACAATCACAAGTTCGATCCGATTAGCCAGGCGGATTACTATGGCTTGCAGGCGGTGTTCGCCGGGGTTGATCGTGCCGACCGATTGTTTGATCTTGATCCGGCGGTGCATCAACGACGCCGCCAGCTCACGCAGCGCAAGCACGAGGTGGCCACATTGACCGCGGAGCAATTGTCGGGCGACATACGACTTCGAACTGAGTTGGCTTCGATCGAGCAAGGTTTCCGCCACAGCCGCGACGTTTGGACAACCCTTGTCCCAGTTACCGCAACATCAAGCGGCGGGGCGACCGTGACGCCGCAGAGCGACGGATCGACATTGTTTGGCGGTCCGCTTCCCGAAACCGACACGGCCACATTCACGTTGGAATCGGAACTGGCGGGCATCACGGCCATTCAATTGGAAGTCCTGCCCGACGCGAGCCTGCCGCATCAGGGACCAGGACGGCAGGAAAACGGGAACTTGCACTTATCGGAATTCAAACTGACGGCCGCGCTAGCCTCGGGCGGCGAGCCAGCCAGTGTGCCGATCGCCAGTGCTCTCGCGGACTTCAATCAAGACAGTTGGGCGATTACGGCCGCCATCGACGGCAAGAAGGAAACAGCCTGGGGCATCTTTCCCGAAGTCGGAAAGGCCCACGCGGCCGTGTTCGTGCTAAAGGAGCCACTTCGAGTCGCCGGCCGCACGCGGCTAACCGTGGTGCTCGATCAGTTGCACGGCCGCGGGCATTTGATTGGTCGGCCGCGATTGTCCGTGACGACGGTGGCAAACCCTGTTTCTAGCAAGCCGCTAGACACCGAACTGGCCACCATCCTGGCACTTTCTCCCGCTGAGCGTACAGAGCCCCAAAAGCTCACGTTGGCCCGCGCACTTCTCGATTGGCAAATCGACAACCAACTGGCGGCGTTGCCCGCGCCGCAGTCCGTCTATGCGGCCAGCAAGGAATTCAAGGGCGGTAATAACTTTCATCCCGCTGTGCGCCCGCGACCAGTCCACTTGTTGCGACGCGGCGACATCAACCAACCGCTCGAAGAAGCTGCGCCGGGCGCTCTATCATGCGTGACGAGCATCGAATCCCGGTTCAGGCTCAGAGACTCTGACGACGAAGGAAGTCGTCGAGCGGCATTGGCACATTGGCTCGTCGATCGCGATAACGTGCTAACTTGGCGTTCCATTGTTAATCGGGTTTGGCATTACCATTTTGACCGCGGCATTGTCGACACACCCAACGACCTGGGACACATGGGCGGACCGCCCTCACATCCGGCACTGCTCGATTGGCTGGCGGTGGAGTTTCGCGATAGCGGTGGTTCCTTGAAAGCTCTGCACCGACTGATCGTGACCAGCGCCGCGTATCGCCGGTCGTCGGCAATCGACACCGAGCGAGCCCGGGTGGATGGCGACAACCGTTTGCTATGGCGCATGAACCGCCGCAGGCTGGATGCGGAAACGATACGCGATGCCGTGTTGCAAGCCAGCGGCAAGCTCGACCTGACCATGGGCGGCCCCTCGGCTAGGCAATTCGTCGAGTCGAAGGGCATCCACGTGACTCCGAACATCGACTATCAAAGTTACGACGTCGACTCGCCAGGCAATTTCCGACGGTCGGTCTATCGATTCCTGTTTCGCACCTTGCCCGATCCGCTGCTGGAATCGCTCGATTGCCCCGACGGCTCGCAACTCGCTCCTGTGCGGAGTGCTTCGATGACCGCGCTACAAGCCCTCTCGCTTCTCGACAATCGCTTCATCGTTCGTCAAAGCGAGCATACGGCCTCGCGCATCCAGGCCGCGGCCGCCGCGCCGGCCGATCAAATCTGTTTACTATTCCAATTGGTCCTGTTGCGCGATCCGACGCCCGAGGAGAATGGGCGATGGCAGGCGTATGCCGAGCGCCATACGCTGGCGAACGCCTGTCGGATGATGTTTAATACGAATGAGTTTGTGTTTGTGAATTGATTTCGGAGTCCGCGATGTCCACAACTCGTGCCAATGGCTGTGTAACGCCTTCTCGGCGCGATCTACTATTGCAGCTCGGCGCCGGATTTGGCGGGATGGCGCTTGCGCATTTGCTGGGCTCGGGTGAGTTGCAGGCGGAACCCTTCGTGGCTTCGACCCCACCAGCAGACCTGAATGGCGGGTTGCACCACCGAGCTAAGGTGAAGCGGGTTGTGCAGTTGTTCATGAACGGCGGCGCGAGCCCCATGGACACGTTCGACTACAAGCCGCGCCTGGCCGAGTTGCACGGGCAGACCTTCGACCCCGGAGGCAATGTGAAATTGGAGTCGGTCACCGGCTCGCCCGGCTTCAAGGTGCTCAAGAGTCCCTTCGAGTTCAAACAGCACGGCCAAAGTGGCCGTTGGGTCAGCAATATGCTGCCGCACCTGGCTACCTGCGTCGACGATCTGGCGTTCTTGATGTCGATGTCGTCCAAGACGAATGTCCATGGGCCCGCCAGCTACATGCAGAACACGGGTTTCGTGCTGCCCGGCTTCCCGTGCATGGGAGCCTGGATCGGCTATGGTCTGGGCAGCCTCACCGACAACTTGCCGACATTCGTCGTGATGCCCGACCCGAGAGGTTTGCCTTATAACAATCAGGGCAACTTCTCGGCCGGCTTCCTGCCGGTCAAGCATCAGGGAACCATCATCCGCCCGCACTTGCCCAATCCGATTGCCGACTTGTTCCCGCCGAAAGATGCCGCGCACATCACGCCCGAGAGCGAGCGCGAGGGTCTGGCGCTATTGGCCGAGGCAAATCGTGAGCACGAGCGGCAATGGCCGGGCGACTCAAGGCTTGAAGCAAGAATCGCTTCGTACGAACTGGCCGCGCGAATGCAGCTCAGTGCGCCCGAGGCGCTGGATATCTCGCGCGAAACCGCCGACACGCACAAGCTTTACGGGCTCGACGAAAAGCCTACCGAGACCTTTGGCCGCAATTGCCTGATTGCTCGGCGGCTGCTGGAGCGCGGCGTGCGATTTGTGCAGGTGTGGAGCGGCGCCAGCGGCGCGAAAGACAATTGGGACAATCACGGCAATATCGCGACTGAGCTACCTCCAATGGCCCTGGCCACCGACAAACCGTGTGCGGCGCTGGTCAAGGATCTGAAAGCGCGAGGACTGCTCGAGGACACGCTGATCGTCTGGACCACGGAGTTCGGACGCATGCCATTCAGCCAGGGAACCGCCGGACGCGACCACAACGCGGGCACGTTCGTGTCGTGGATGGCCGGGGCGGGCATCAAGAATGGCGTGGCCCATGGCCAGAGCGACGAGTGGGGATGGAAGTCGCTCGACCCTACGTGGTGCTACGACCTGCACGCGACCATGCTGCACTTGATGGGCGTCGACCATACGCGCCTGACATATCGATTCAACGGCGCGAATCGCCGGCTGACCGACGTCCACGGCGACGTGATCCACGAGATCCTGGCGTGAGTAGCGATAGACCGCGTTGAGGAATGATTGCGATGATCTCTTTCGACGAAAAGCCGGCCGGCGCCACCATTGACGCCGTAATTCGTGGCGGGCAAGTGTTCGACGGCGCGGGCACTCCGCCGGCGATGGCCGATGTGGCTATTCATGAAGGCAAAGTGCAGGCGATTGGCCCAGGCTTGCCACAACGTGGCGCGCGCGAGGTGAACGCCGCCGGTTGCTGGGTCATGCCCGGCATGTTGGACATTCACACTCATTACGACGCCGAAATCGAGGCCATGCCGGGCCTGGAAGAGTCGGTGCGGCACGGCGTGACGACAGTCGTGATGGGCAACTGCTCGCTATCGACCGCGCTAGGGAGCAAGAAGGATATTTTGGACCTATTCTCACGGGTCGAGAGCCTGCCGCGCGACGTCCTGTCGAAGTGGCTGGGCGGCGAGATCAAGTGGAAGGGGGTCCGCGAGTATTACGCCCACCTCGACCGATTGCCGATCGGTCCCAACGTCGCTAGCCTGCTCGGGCACTCCGACGTGCGGGCTCACGTGATGGGAATGGAGCGGAGCCTGACGGTGTCCAAAGCGGAGCCGGAAGAAATCCAAAAGATGCAGAGGTTCGTCGAAGAGGCCTTGGAGGAAGGTTATCTCGGCTTGTCGATCGACATGCTGCCTTGGCATCGGCTCGATGGCGAACCATTCCGCGGCATTTCCGTTCCCTCACAGCATGCGCCGGCCAGCGAGTATCGTAGCCTCGCCCAAGTGGTCCGCCGTCGCGATCGCATTTTGCAAGCGACACCCAACGCGCTAACGAAAAGCACGGTCGCGGTTCTGGGCATGCTCAGCACTGGAGTCGGCCGCAAGCCGCTGCGCACCACGATCGTGGCGGCCATGGACATGAAGACCGATCGCAAGGTCTACCGCATTGCCACCACAATCGGCACCGTGCTCAACAAGCTGTTTCGAGCCAATATCCGCTGGCAAGCGCTGGCCGAACCGTTCCTGAACTACTGCGATGGCGTCCACACTCCCTTGTTCGAGGAGTTTGCCACCGGCGTCGAAGCCATTAGCGCCGCGCCGATCGATCGACAGCGGATGTTCGCAGACCCAAGTTTTCGCCGGGCGTTCCGGCGAGATTGGGAGAGCAGGGCGGCTCGCGTTTTCCATCGCAACCTGGCCGATATGTGGGTCGTCGCATCGCCCATTGCCGGCCAGGCCGGCAAATCATTCGACACATTGGCCCAATCGGCGGGCCGCGAGCCGCTCGATTATTTCCTCGATCTGCTGGCCGAGCACGACTCGGCAATCCGCTGGAAAACGGTCGTCACGAACGATCGCGATGCGCAACGGCATTTTTTGTTCGCGCACGACACGACCCTGCCAGGCTTTAACGACTCGGGAGCGCACGCCCGCAACATGGCATTTCAAGACGGTGGCCTGCAAATGCTGCAACAAGTGTTGCTGAATCCGCGACTGATGAGTATTGAAAAGGCCATTCACAAGCTCACGGGGCAATCGGCGACGTGGCTAGGACTCGATGCAGGATTCTTGCGGCCCGCGGCGCGGGCTGACGTGCTGGTAATCGATCCAGCCAAACTCCGCACGGGCTTGGGACCGCCGGTAGAGAACCACGACGAGCGGCTGCACGGCGCGATGCGCATGGTCAAGCGCTCGGACGGCGTGGTGCGCCAAGTCCTGATCGGGGGGCGGCTGGCTTTCGAAAACGCACACTTCTCGCCCGAGTTCGGCCGCGAGCGCTTTGGGCGTTTATTGCGCGCTCAACGGTAGAGACCGCTTTACTTGGCCGTGAATTCCGCGGCAAACGCCTTGGCATTCAGTTCCTCGCCAGTCGCGTGCTTCGTCAGGGCATTCCAGCTCAATAGTGCGCCGGGCTCGAACACGCGCTTCTTCATGAACTCGCCGACCTGCGGATTGTCTGTGTAGATCGCGCTGGGCGGATCCGAGGAGTGCAATACTTCACGAGCGATGGTGCTGTGAACCTGGCAGGCAAACAACTGACCCATCATGTAGTTATGGTAATAGGCCGGGGCCGAAACGACGTGGATCTTGCTGGCATAGTCGGGTTCGCTACGGCCGGCTGGCCGCTTGAGCAACTGATACTTCTCGACCGTCTCCCACCAAAGATTGTTCAGATCCTGACCGGGATTCTCATACATCGACTTCTCGAATCGCAACATCACCTGGCACCATCGCGAGAAAATCAGCAACTGATTGCGGCGCATCTTCGCGCCCGTCTCGCTGTATTTCTTGGGATCTGGCACCGACGCGCCCATTTTTTCGAGCCATTCGCCGCTTTTGGAGAACCTCTCGAACATCATTGCCACGCCTTCGGTGGTGAGGATATGCGAAGCGGTCCGCACGGAATAAGGCACCGTGCGGGGAATGTTCTTACTGCTGTACACCGAATGGCCCAGCTCGTGGAGCATCGTGCCCATCCAGTATTCGCTCGGCACGATGTTGGCCAGCACGCGCACATCCCCCTCGCGGTCGATATCGGTGCAAAAGGCATGCGGACTCTTACCCGGTTTCTCGTAGAGGTCGCTGCGAGCGATCACATCGTCGATTGGCAGGCCAATGCCGGTGTAGAATTTTCGGCACAGTGCGAGGATATCGCTGTTGGCAAAGACCTGGTCGAGTTGCGAATCGAAGATCGAGGGCGATTCCTGAAAGAACGGATCGTGGTAGTGCCAAGGTTGCAGTTCATCGACATCGATCGCGTAGTTGGCGGCCAACTTGGTGTCGATCTCGCGCTTGGCCGCGGCAAAGGGGCCGCGTGTCAACGTGTCGAGCTCGTCAAACAACTTCACCACTTGGTCTTGATCTTGCTCATTCAAATAAAGCTGCATCGCGTGGTAATTTTTGAAGCCCAGTTTGCGAGCGGCCTCGTTGCGCAGGAACACAAGCTCCTTCAAGTCGGCGGCAACGGCTTTGCCCACGCCCTTGCTCGATTCCCAAACCGCTTGCCGTTCGCGCGAGTCTTTGGACTCTTTGAGAATGCGCCGCACTTCGCTGTCGGCGATCTCGCGACCCGAGACTTTGGCTCGATAGACGTTAAACGCCTTCTCAATTTCATTCGCCTTGGCCGTAATGCGCTTGAGCAACTCGGGATCGACTTGTTTCTCCAAATAGGCGCGGTAAAGCACGTCCATTTCGCGGGCCAGCGTTTTGTCACTGACCTTGCCTTCATGAATCGCTTTCAGCTCGGCAAAACGAGCTCGATCGGCCAGTTTCTCATCGTAGCGATTCTGCGCTTCGACTTTGGCCGCGAAGTCCTCATCCTTGCCACTGGTGTTCGCTTTCCACCAGGCCTGATTGACCGCAATCTCGAGCGGTCGCACATCGGCGTCATATTGGGAAATAAATTGTTTCGCCGCCTTGTTCGAGTCCGCTGAGCCGGGCTTGTCCGCCGCGACGCTTGACCGAACGCACGCGATGGCGACTGCTGTCAGCAAAACGCTCGAAATGATCCACGGAAAACAAAAGTTGTTC
>JAYVCO010000464.1:0-23127 GCA_043749935.1 Planctomycetia bacterium | reverse complement strand
GGCATATCGCCATTGATTGTGCCGGATCTTGTTGGCGCGACCCCCGCTGGCTTGCCCGCGCGGAACGTGAATGGTCTTGGGCGCGCCGAGCGGCACGCTGTTGCCCAGCCCGCGGGTGAGGAAGTCGGGATACTCGAGTCCGGGCGTCAGGACGCGCAGTTGTCCGTCGATGTAGCTCGGCATAACGTAGTGAACGGCCGGGCTGAGCCGTCGCGGCGGCTTGAAGACGGGAAACCTGTTTTTCGCCGTGTCGCCCGTGGCGTTCTCAAACAGCCAGATGCCGTTGAATGGCTTGTCGGGGCAAGAAACGATCAAATCGAAATCGCCGTCGCCGTCCGCATCGCACGGCACGGGCCAGGCCCAGAGTCCGACGCCCAGATCGACGACCAGGCCCGGATGGTTGTACTTGAGCCGCGTCAAATCGTCGGCAGAGGATTTCGGCGTAGGGAGCGCGAAACTCGCCACCAGCAGCAGGAAATAAGGCGAGATTGCTAAGCTTGGGCGATTCATGTTGAGTACAGATTCGGTAACAACTTCCGCAGGGTGGCCCAGACGCCGCGCCGGCGTCTGGGTGCCAACGGCACAAGAGGCGGCCAGACGCTGGAGGTGCGATCCCTGGATGTTAACTCGGAGTTGTGCATTGAAACAACCGGCACGGTCTCTGATTCCATTGATCCAGCCATTTGCGAGCTGGCGGACGGCCTCTTGTGCCTTGCGGCACTCAGACGCACGAGTGCGTCTGAGCCACCCGCCAGCCGATGGCCAGTTCGGACGTTTCATGTGCTCGTTGCGGCTATTAGAATCAGATCGCTGCAACCGTCTTACAAAACCGATCCCCCACTAGTGCGAGTCGAGGATTCTTTACGCCATGCAGAAGCTGACTTTGATTGCCCGTGCGTTGTTCTTACTCGCAGCTTTCTCGTCGCCAATGACATCGTTCGCCGACGATACCAAACCGACGGCGGCCGAGGCTGGTATTCCGCAGGGCGAGGTCACGAAGTATTCATTTGAGACCAGCAAGATCTTTCCCGGCACCGTGCGCGACTATTGGGTGTACGTGCCGCGGCAATACGATCCGGCGAAGCCGGCCTGCGTACACGTCAATCAAGACGGCATTCAATTCAACGCGCCGGCCGTTTTCGACGAGCTGATCCACAAGCACGAGATGCCGGTCACGATCGGCGTGTTCATCATGCACGGCCGTGTGAAGGCCAACTCGGACGGGGCGTTGGATCGGTTCAATCGGAGCTACGAGTACGACGGGTTGGGGGACGGTTACGTTCGGTTCGTACTCGACGAGCTGCTGCCCGAGGTGGAACGAAAGACGACGGCGGATGGCCGCGCGATTCGCTTGTCGCACGACGGCAACGACCGCTCGATCGGCGGCTCGAGCAGCGGCGCGATCTGCGCCTTCACCGCCGCCTGGGAACGGCCCGACGCGTTCACTCGCGTGTTCAGCGCCGTCGGCACTTACGTGGGTTTGCGCGGCGGTCAAAACTATGCCACGCTGGTGCGCAAGTTCGAACCCAAGCCGTTACGGATTTTTCTGGAAGACGGCAGTGGCGACCAGAACATCTATGCCGGCGACTGGTGGATGGCCAACCAGGAGCTCGAGCGCTCGCTCACGTTTGCCGGTTACGAAGTCAAGCACGCCTGGGGCGACGGCGGCCACAACAATACGCACGCTACGGAAGTTTTTCCCGACGCGATGCGCTGGCTGTGGAAGAACTGGCCGGCCAAGGTCGAGCCCGGGCGCGGCTCGCCACAGTTGCAAGCTGTTCTCCTTCCAGGTGAGCCCTGGAAACTCGTGGCCGAAGGCTATCAATTCACCGAGGGCCCGGCGGTCAACGCCAGCGGCGAAGTGTTTTTCAATGACGTGCCGAACAGCAAGACCTACAAGATCGAGCCCGATGGCAAGGTGAGTCTGTTCGTTGATGATTCCAAGCGCGGCGACGGCCAGGCGTTTGGTCCCGATGGCCGGCTGTATGCTGTCGCGGGCGGTATCGATCAAATCGTGGCCTACGGAGCAGACGGCAAGCAGATCAAGATTGCCGACGGATTTCGCGGCAACGACCTGGTGGTCCGCCACGACGGCCGGATCTATGTGACGAACCCTGGCTGGAACGGCACCGATCCGAGCCGGGTCTGGCTGATCAATTCGGCTGGCGAAAAACAGGTGGTCGACACCGGGCTTAAGTTTTCCAATGGCATCGCGCTTTCGCCCGACCAGTCATTGCTCTATGTGGCTGATAGCCGCACGCATTGGGTTTATAGCTATCAGATTCAGGCCGATGGGACGCTGGCGGCCAAGCAGCGCTACTTTCATCTGCACGTGCCCGACGCGGCCGACGACAGTGGAGCAGACGGCATGCGCGTGGATCGCGACGGCCGACTGTATGTGGCCACGCGAATGGGTATTCAGGTCTGCGACCAGGCCGGCCGGGTCAACTGCATCATTCCCACGCCGAACGGCAAGGTGTCAAACCTGTGCTTTGGCGGCAAGGGGTTCGATACGCTGTATGCCACCTGCGGAGACCGCATCTACAAGCGCAAGGTGAACGTCCAAGGTGCTCAAGGTTATCAACCGCCAATCAAGTCAGCGGCGCCCCGATTGTAAGGGGCGGTGCATGCTCAGAACCGAACCTTCTCACCGTGGCGATTGTCTAACACGCCGCGCTACGAAGCAGACAATCGAGAAATGACGATCATGTATATTCCTCCAGCATTTCAGGAGTTAGATCAAGCCAAACTGTTCGACGCGATCGAGCGTCACAGCTTCGGTTTGTTGATCTCGCAGCTTGAGGGCGAGCTGTTCGCCACGCACTTGCCGCTGCTCGTCGATCGACAGGCCAAGCCAAGCGGCCAACTGCTGGGACATATAGCCCGAGCCAATCCGCAATGGCAAGAGTTGAATGGCCAAACGGTCTTGGCCGTGTTCAGCGGGCCACACGCCTATATCACGCCAACTTGGTACGAAGCGGAATACGTGGTTCCAACTTGGAACTACGTGGCCGTTCACGTCTACGGCAAATGCGAAGTGATCGACGACGATCGAGAGACCGCGAAAATCGTCGAGGACTATGTGGAGACGTACGAGCGTGGCCGACCGAAGCCTTGGACGATCGACTCCGATGCTCCGTTCTTCGAAAAACTGGTCAAGATGGTGGTCGGGTTCCGCATCAAGATCAGCCGCATCGAAGGCAAGTGGAAGTTGAGCCAGAATCACCCCACGGAACGTCGCGAAAAAGTCGCCCGCAGTCTGGCCGAGGAAAGTCACGTCGATGCGCAAGCGATCGGCCGATTGATGGCGGCGACGCTGACGGATCGGCCGTAAGAATTTGACGCATGCGACGCGATGGTGTTATCTTTAACGGCGGCGTCACACGCGTATTCCGACTGCAGAGAGGAGGCTTCTCGTGAACGGCTCTTTCGAATCGCCTTGCGATGTGCGCTGGCTTTCGACCGCTGGCCTGGTGGTCGGACTGGCCTGCTTCAGCCATTCGATCCGGACAGTTCGCGCCGAGGAGCCACAAAGCCCTGGCATTTATGCGATGGGTGTGGACGGCGCCAACTTTCGCTTGCTCGTGAAACTGGACGGCATGTGGAACGGTTCGCCTTCGTTCTCACCGGACGGCAAGATTCTGTTTTTCGACGCCTCGCCCGTCGGCGGGAACTTCGAACAGGCACACATGTATTCTCTGCACGCTGACGGAACTGGCGAAAAGAAGGACCTGGGTTTGGGCAACACCCCGAGTGTCTCGCCCGATGGCAAGCATCTCACCTTTTTCGTCTACGCGGGCAATCCCAACGGCGACGACTCCGGCGTGTGGACGATGAACGCCGACGGCAAGGGCCGGCAGTGGCTTTTTTTCGGCCGCGGCCCGCAATGGTCTCCCGACGGAAAATACCTCGCCTACATCAACAATCCGAATTCCGACGGCTACGGCCCCTATCTCTACGACGTCGAGAAGACCGAATCGCGAGGCTTGCTCGATCGCACGTATCGACGGATCAATGGCCTCGCGTGGTCCCCCGACGGCAAACGCCTGGCGTTCATCGGGCAGGCAGGCGGCGCGCCGGAGCTGGTGATCTTGCCGATTAGTGGCGATGACCGCAATGGACGAGTCCGTCTGACCGGGCCCATCGGGTGGCGGCCTTCCTGGTCCGCCGACGGCAAATATGTTGTGTGCTGGATCAATCCCACAGGCAGTCGGACACAGCTTCACCGCGTCGAGGTCGACAGCGACCGCGAGCCTGAACTGTTGCCAAACCAAGACGCCGGCCGGCTGAACTCCGATGCAAGCTGCTCGGCGGATGGCAAGCAGATCGTGTTCATGAGCGATCGCTGAAGGATTTTTATGTCAAAAGCCTTGTTTGTTTTCGCCATTTCGCTCGGGCTATTTTTGGCCTATGTCGACACGCGGCCCAATTGGGACGATACGGGCGTCATCGCCTTGGCCGTTCTGGTCAGTTGCGCCGTGTTGGGCGCGGTGTCGCCCGAGCGTCCTTGGTTGTGGGCCTTGGCCGTCGGCTGCTGGATACCCGCGTTCAATATCGCGCTCTCGGGCAACCTCGGATCAATGATCTCGCTAGCGTTCGCCTTTGCCGGAGCGTATGCCGGCATGGCGGTGCGCAAAACTTTGGTGCCGGCGAAGCATCTTTAAGATGACCCGGGCCAGTGAACAACGGGCAGGAAGCAAACGGAGCGACTGCCGGAAATTGGGCTGCCCGGTCTTCGCAACTTCGGCCGCTTATTTCTGCCCAGCCATCAACTCGGCGACTTTTTTGTCCAGTGCCTCGCCGTGAAGGCGCTTGGCCACGATTCGACCGGTTTTGTCGAGCACGATGATTGTGGGCCAGGAGAGCACATTCCAGTCGCGCGCGATTGGGCCGTTTCCGCCGTCGAACCAGCAGGGCCAGGTCATTTTGTGCTCGGTCGCGGTCTTCCGCGCCTCCTCGACCGCTTCATCCGCGCAAATGCCCAGCAAGTCGAACGGGCGATCTTTGTAGGTCTCGATCAGGCGCTGCTCTTGAGGAATCATCTCCATGCAGGGATTACAGCCCGTGAACCAGAACGAGAGGACCACGATGCGACCGCGATAGTCGCGCAGATTGAGTGGCCGGCCCTGCAAATCCTGGCCCTTGATGTTGGGCGCCTCGGAACCTATCGAAAGGTGCTCCAGCGCGTGCAGGCTCTTGCTGGCTTTCTCGCCCAAGTTCTTGAGATCTCGAAACCCGGGCGCGGTGATCGGGACGGGAACCTCCGCATAATGTGCGAGCGCGTCTCGGAACAGTTGCATGCTCTCAATTTTGAACTTTGCCGCATTGGCCGGAATCAAATCCGTTCGCCAGTCCGGCGACTCTCGCCCGGCAGTGTATTTGGTCCAGTCATCTTGAGGCGAACTGGGCGCCTGTGCGCCCCGATTCTTCAGATAGTCGTGCTTGCCGGCCAGCACTTCCCCCAGCGCGACGGTGGCGAATCCCCGGTTTTCATGCGACAGGTCTTTCCTTTCCAGCAGGCCGCGCAGGAACTGTTCCTGCGCTGGGCCGAAGCGTTGCGTCGCCTGGCAGCACAACAGGGGCAACTCCGCACGCCCCGTATGGTGCATCGCAAGGACTTTCCATACCTTTTGATCAGCATCGAAAATCGCCTTGTCTTCGTTGCCCAAGTTGTTGGTGCGATCAATGATCCATTGGCACGAACGGAACGCGGCTTCGTCGTCGGGCTTCGTGTCGACCAACGCAACAAATCGTGGAATGTATTTCCATCCCGGCCAGGCCTCGTAGGAGCGAATGTTGTCGGCGGTCGTTGGTTTTTCCGCGCTGGGAGCTTCGTAGAACTCTTTTTCTGCCGCCTCGTACTCTGCGGTCAGTTTATCGAGCGAGGCGATCCGGTCGTCGCCCAAGGCCACGTGGATCGACGCCCATAACAAACCGGCGACCGCGAGACTGACGCGCATGAGATCTCTCCTTGCCTATCTGAACCGACGTTGCCCATTATTTGGGTTGAGCCTGGAACTGGTCCAGGATCGGGACTTTCGCTATTCTAACACTACGCCAGCGTTTGGTGGGTAGCGAATTCTTCTCCACGCTGTCCCAGGCGCGCGATGCAGGCTAAGGCGACTCGAGCGTGACGGCCATGATCACTGGCGCCGTGGCATCCGGGCCTTTGACGAATTCGATCCGTTCGATCCGGTCTGGTCGCTTCGGTTGGATGGCCAGATAGCGAACCTGCCTGCCGGCCAGATCGAACGCGAATTGCGACGCCGGCACGTCAACGCGGCGAATGTAATCGGCAAAGTGCTCGCCGTTCTTGAGCGCGTGCTCCTCGATTTCGCCCCCTTCGTAGAGCAGGCGCACGATCAGCGAGACTGAGCCCTTTTCGCCGAGCGGAAATCCCCACCCACTGACGCCACTCAACAGGTGGATCGCTTTGGCGGGCGAGTTGCACGGCAGGCTGACCGATTTCGGCATCTTCGCGGTTCGGCCTTGCGGGCCATAGAGCAAGATGACGTTGGGCAGGCGGTCTTGTTGTGGGTCGACCAGTTGGAAGGGGACACCGGCGAACGTCTTGGGCTGCCTCCAATCGTCGAAAATAAGTCGTTCGGCCTGAGCCTCTGGATCGTAGAACATGCCTCGCGTGCTGACGGCCGTGGCCACTTTATCCAGCGGCAGCGGCAAGTATTTTCCTCGCTGGGTCAGGAATTCCAGCAAGTCCTGAAACTCTCGCGAGCTGAGTTGCTTTTCGAAGCCCTCGGGCATTAGCGACTTGGTCGATGCGGCAAGTTCATCGATGTCTTCGCGCAGGACGGTTTGCCGCTTGCCCTCGGCATCGAATAGCTCGATGGCCGTTTTCGATTCGGAAGCCAGCAACCCGGTGAGCACCTGACCCGCGCTGGTGGTTACGGTATACACTCGAAAGTTGCCCTCCACACTGCGACTGGGATCGAGGATGTTGCTGAGCAATTCCTCTTTGGGATGCACGGCCATGCCCGTGAGATCGGGACCCACGCGTTGTCCTTCGCCGCTGTGGACGTGGCACTTGGCGCATTGCTTGGTATACACGAGTTTGCCGGCGGCGGGGTCGCCTTGGAGTTTTGCCACGGGCAACAGATCTTCCAGGACTTTGCGGCGATCAGAGTTAGGCAGCACGCCGCCACGGCGCAGCAAGTCTTGCGCACGGCGACGCAGCCGCGCATCAGGATGCTGGGAGAGCGCTTGCCGCTGGTCCAGCGATAACTCGGACAAGACCGCCGTGCCCCGTTCCGCCTGGTCCAATAGGGTAAAAGTCCAAGCCGGTCGCCCGAGCAACACGCCGATTGCAGCCGAGCGCGCCGCCGGCGTCAGAGTAGCCAACTTATCAACCAACAGCCCCCCGGCCTTTTCGGCGTCGCACTTTTCGAGCGCACGCAGCAACGCTGCCGCGAGGTCGGGCGAGGTGCGGGGCGTTACCAGTTCGATCAGCGATTGCACCGTCTTGTCATCCGACGTGCGAAGCGCCACAAGTTCGCGCGCGGCTTCGGACCGTTGAACGTTGTCGAGCGATTCATCGCGAACGCGGGCCCACAACGAATTCGCAATTTCCGTAGCCAGATTCTCGAACTTCTGGCTGCCCCAGAGAGTTGCCAGTTGCAATAGCGTCGAGCGTCGTTCTGGCGAGAGCCGTGGAGCAAGCCGCTCCAAATCTTGTTCCGCCTGATCGGTCAATCGCGGGCGTTGGTCTTTGGGCCAGCCTTTGGCGAGCCCTTGCACGACCGCGTCGGCCAATGCCGGATCGGTTTCGGCCAGATGGGCGACGATCGGCTCGACAGCGTCAAATGGGCCGCTCCGTGCGCGATGTTCGGCAACAACTGCCGCGGCCGCGACCAGTTTTTCGTGCGGGCTCTTGGCGTCCCTGAGCGCTTGGAGAAAGGCATCGCTATTTTTAGCGCAGGCACAAATGGCCGCATCCGGAATCCAACGGTCCACCGTATTCACCGGTTCGTTGAACACTGACACCACCGCCTCGCCAACTGCGGCCGAGGCCGGCCGATCGGCCAAAGCCAGTAGTGTCGCTAAACGGACTTGGGCATCGGGATCCTGGAGCAATTTCGCTTCAAGGATCGTGGCGACGGACTTTAAGTTGTTCGGCAAAACCTGAACCGCGTTGCGGCGCACTCCGGCCGAGGGATGGCCAAGCGCCGAAGTAGCAACCGCTAGCGCCTCGCTATTCGAGCCATCGAACGCACCTAGCCCGTGAAGGGTCCACAGTGCATGAATGACGCCCACGTTCAACCCAATCTCATCGCAACTCGTGTCGCGCGCCAATGTGTAGAGTGCCGGAAAAACATCCTGCTTGCCCCGCTCGACCAGCAAGCGCTGGGCGTGCCGGCGCCAAAACAGATTGGAGTGCTTGAGTGTCTCGACCAGCTTTTCGGGCGAAGCTGAGAGCAACGAGAATCGTGACGGTTCTTTTTCCGCCGAGCCCTTGCCATCGTAGACGATTCTGTAGACTCGGCCATGCTTTTTGTCGCGCAAATCCGTTTCGTACGCGGCCCCTTTGCCGGTTGTGAAGCCCACGGGCGTGGGATTGTGTTGCACGATGTAGTTGTACCAATCGATGACCCAAACGTTGCCGTCGGGCCCGACCTCGGCCATGATCGGAGCCGTCCATTCATCGTCGCTGGCCAGCAGATTGAAGGGGCTCGACGAGCGAAAGTCGGCGCCTTGTGGCTGGAGCAAGAACGTTCCCACCAAATGCCCTGTCGGCTCGCACACAAAAGCCGTTCGATTCCAATAAGCTTTTGGATAATGGCGCGCGGTGTAGAGCGAATGACCCGCTCCGGCCGTGTATCCGCCGAACTGATCCACCTGGCGAATTTTGTCGGTTATCGCATGGAACAAGTAAGTATCAGCGATCGTTGGCAACACTAGCGAAGGCGTCCAGCCGCGCACGGCTTCGTAATAGCGATTCGCAAACGGCATGTACACGCTGGGGTTGCGGTTGGCCGTCGAGCCAAAGATCAGCCCTTCTTCGCTGATTCCCAAACCCCAAGTATTGTTGTCCGTCGAGCGGAGGAATTCGAACTTGGAGCCGTCGGGCCGGAAGCGAAAGAACCCCTGGCGGAACTGGTGCGTTTCGCCGCCGACATCGAGCCGCGAATTGTTGTAGCCCTGCATGGCCCAGATCCAATTGTCCAGCCCATATTGCATATTGCTCGGACCACCGTGCGTATCGACTTGCGACCAGGTTCCAAACAGCATGGTCCGCTCATCAGCCACGTCGTCGCCGTTCGTGTCGCGCAGAAACAAGGTCTTCGTGTCCGAGAAGATGATCGCGCCGCCGCGCGCAAATAAAATGCTGGTCGGAATGCTGAGCTTGTCGGCAAAGACCGTGAACGTGTCGGCCCGGCCGTCGCCATCGGTGTCTTCACAAATTCGAATCCGATCGCGGCCTGCGCCGGCTGGCTGGATTTCGTTGGGATAGTCGTAGGTTTCGGCGATCCACACTCGGCCGCGTTCGTCCCAGTTCATGGCGATCGGCTTGCCGCCAAGTTGCGGTTCGGCGGCGTACAGCTCAACGTGAAAACCCTTGGGCACAATCAGGTGCTTGAGCGATTTGGCCGGCGCCAGAGGCACTTGCATCTGGCTGAGCGGTTCGTCCTGCGCTCCCCACTTCGCTCCGCGCGTGTAGTTGGGAATCTTTTTGCCGACGTCGACATATTGAAATGGTTCGACGTCTGTCCGTTTGAGATTCAGTTCAGGAACCTGAAATGATACCTCATCGCGAAACTCCGGAGCTTCCGTCGGGTCGTGCCCGGTGGCCCAGCGGATGCCGCGCTCGACTAGATTGTGGAATCCTGGCTGAGCCCACGTTCGCTGATCGTGTCCCCAGGCGGTATAAAACACCCGGCCTTTTCCCTGCGAGCGGATCCACGTCCAGGGTTCTTTCTTATCTCCCTCGGCGCGATACTCCAAAACGGTCCGGCCTGGCTCGTGGTGTTTCGTGTGGACGTAGGTTTCGTCCCAACTCTCGAACCCGCCGAAGCCTTTCATCACTGGATGGTTCGGCTCGGAAATGGAAGTGCGAAACGTGCCCGTTCCGTGACGTTTGAACTGGGCTCCGACCAACTGAATGTAAGCGGGCGAGTTGAGGAAGCAATACGAAGCACAGTGCAGCGGAATGAACCCCTTGCCGTTTTCGACAAACGCGAGAAGCACTCGATCCTGGTCGGGCGTAATTTCGGTGGTGTTGGCATAAATGATCAGGCCATCGTAGTTGGTCAAGGTCTGCGGACTGAGCGACTCAGCCTGGGCGGTATAAGTGAGGTCGATTCCCCGTTTGGCCAACACAGGCTGAAGCTGTGCAAACCGGTCGGCGGGGCGGTGCGCGCCGTTGTCGCCCAAGAACAGGATCTTGATGGGCTTGGTGTCGCCCGCAGCCGCGCTGGCCGCCAGCAGCGATCCGAACGTGACGGCCAGAGCCAAGAATCGCGCCATGGGGACAGCCTCAAAAGGGTTGATCGCTCAACAGGTGCCACTAGAACGCCCAGTATGGCTTGGGGCGCCGAGAATGGCAAAAGCCATGTGGCGGCTTCTGCCGGCATTCGATGAATCCGGTTGACCACCAGGGACACACTTGATCCGCATCGCTTATAATCGGGAGTAAGGCATACTATAGATCGGGACGGGATGTTCAGGCAGACGTGATTTCCGGCGGCCGGCCGGTTTTTCACGCTCCGCAGGTGCCGGGAACACTCTTGCGAAAGGGGCTCGCATGTCGCAGGCAATTGTCGATCCGAATGAACTTCGCCGGTTTGCCCATAACCTGGAACGGTTCAGCACGGAACTGCAAAACCAGATGCTCGTGTTGCGCGGCCAGCTCAACGGGTTGGGCCAGAGTTGGCGCGATCAAGAGCACGAAAAATTCTCGCAGGAATTCGAGCAGACCTTGATGGCCACGAACCGCTTCTTGGAAGCGACCCGGCTGCACGTGCCATTCCTGTTGCGAAAAGCTGAGCGCGTGGAAGAGTATTTGCGGCAACGATAAGCTGGACTGGGCACGAACATAGATTGGCGGCTCCCTAACTTTGCGTGGAGCCGCGCCGGAGATGGGAGCGTGCGATGACCAACGGCGCAAATGTCCGTTCGATCGAAAGCCTGCGCGAGTTCCGCGCCGCCCTGCACACTTTTGTTCAGGAAGCACGAGAGGCGATGTGCTCCTATGATCTGGAAATCCGCCGCGCGCTCGATTGGCTAACGAAGGATCAACCGCAGCGCTGGAAGATGGAAACGCGCAAGTGCGAGGACGCGGTTGTGCAGGCCAGGCTCGAGCTAGAGCGACGCCGCGGCATGAAGCTGCCCGGCGGCGAAACTCCCTCATGCATGGAAGAGAAAAAAGCGGTCGAGCGAGCGCGCCAGCGACGCCAGTACGCCGCAGATAAAGTCGAGGCGGTACGCAAATGGGGCTATGCCGTCGAACACGAAGTCGACGAATACTCGGGCCGCGCCAACCAGCTCCAAGATGTCATCGACGCCGAACTGCCCCGCGCGATTGGCATGCTCGACCGGGCTCTCACGGCCTTGGAGGCCTACACGGCAATTCGGCCAGTAGGCGATGGATATCGAGCGAGTCCCGCGCAGGCCACCATTGGCGAAGGGCCGAGTGGGCAGGCAACGCCAGTCACGTCGAATTCCGATTCAAACGCTGCTCCGGTCGAACAGCCCAGCGACGTATCCGATCAAGTCGGCTTGCGACGGGGGACGACGCCATGAGAGCCGGAGAACTTTCGAGTGGGGCAGCGAGGCTCGCCAAGGCTTGGGACAAGCTGCGCCTGCGGTGGGAGGCGACCCAACTCGATTGGCACGATGCGGTAAGCCAGGAATTTGAAGCCACTTATCTGTCTCCCCTGGAACAACAAATCTCCGCGACCATTTCGCGGATGAAAACGCTCGCTGGTGTTGTGAACACGGCCGAACACGAGTGCGATCGCTGACCCAACCATGAGCGTGAACCCGAAAGAAGTGACTGCCGAACCCGATTTAAGCGCAACGAACGGCGCCGTAGCTGGGCCTCTCGTGTGGCAGACCCAGTTTCTGACCGATCTCGCGCGATTGGCGGCCGACCGGGCCGCCGCCGAAACGCAGATCGAAGCTCAACGCCGGTTCGGGAAATCGGCGGCCGACCGCGCCTTTCAAGAATCGCGCCTAGCGCTCGACGAGTGGCTGGAAACCGAACGACGAAATGTTGCCTCCGACTATGACAAGCAACGGCAATTTGCGCTGTCAAGATTCGAGCTCGACAGTACTACCATCGAGCGCGAGTTCGCCGAGCTTCAACGGCAAGCAGCCGCAGAGTTCGAGGCGGCCCGCGAACACGCCGAGCGCCGCCTGACCGAAACCCGCTGGGAGGCCGAAACGCTATTCGAAGCCAGCAAGGATGTCGCACCGCGCCAACTGAAAGAGTTCGAGGAGAAGATCGAAACGTGGCTGATGCGCGTTCGCGATGAAAAACAACAGGCCGACGGATTACTGGTGCTATGGCGGCAGCCACGATCGGAAACGACTTCGGAAGCCGCATCGGTGTCTACCGAAATTCGGGACTTTGCAACGCGCCTCCAAGAACGAGTGAATTTTGCCGCGGACGAGCGAGTCCGGCTCTCCACGCTGAGCGTGCCGCCGCTGGCCGCCAGTTTGGTTTTGGTATGGCTCTACCTCTTGATTGGACTGCTGCTTTCGGCCGTGGCGGCCGCCATGGGCATGGGCGCTTTGGGCGTATCGGGTGCGCTATTGATAACCTCAGTGGCTGGCATGGGCTTTAGCTATTTCTTGCGCACGTTAGCCCGTTCTCAGATCGCGTCGATCTATCCGCTGCTCGTTCAGGCCAGCCATGAAGCCGAAAGGCTGGCCCAGTTGGCGCTTGCGGACGCTCGAGCCCACACCGACGTCCAGCAGCAAGAAATCATCGAGCGCCGGGAGCATTTGCTACGAAGGGCCGAACAGAAACACCTTACGCGCATTGCCAAAGCCCAGCAAATACGCGACACGCGATTGCAAGCCGGCAGCACTACTTATCCGCTGCGACTGACGGAAATTGCCGTCCGACGCGATCGCGATCTCGAAGTGGTGGAACACAGTCGAGTGCAGCGAGAAGCTGAAATCCGCCTCCGGGAAGCCGAAAGCAGCGAGATTCGATTCCGCTACAGCCGGCAGATCGAGCAAATCGACGAGCAGTACGCCGAACAGTGGGAGGCCTTGGTCGGTGAGTGGCAAATGGGCCTGGCCCAGATGGAATCGCTGGCCGCCAAAATTCGTGGCGAGCAGGCGCAAGATCCCAAGGGAACATGGTTGAGCAATTGGAGTCGGTTAGCTGAAGAGAATTGGACACCAGCCGTCTCAACGCCGCCCGCCATTCGGTTTGGGCAGTTTCGGGTGAAGCTAGGCCAGATTCCCGAAGGAGTCTCGCGCCACGAACGATTCGCCAATTCGGCCGGAACGGATTTTTGGTTGCCGGCACTCGTACCTTTCCCTGGAAAAGCTTCACTGTTGTTCCAGGCACGTTCCAGCAGTCGTCACTTGGCCGTCGAGGCCATGCAAGCTTTCATGCTCCGGTTGCTGGTCACTGTTCCGCCGGGCAAGCTGCGCTTCACGATGATCGATCCCGTGGCTCTGGGCGAAAACTTCGCCGCCTTCATGCACCTGGCGGATTACAACGAAGCACTGGTTTCCAGCCGAATTTGGACCGAAGCGCGACACATCGAACAGCGTCTGGCGGATCTTTCGGAACACATGGAGAACGTGATCCAGAAATATCTTCGCAATGAATTCAAGACCATCGAGCAATACAACCAAGACGCCGGAGAGATCGCCGAGCCATTTCGGTTTCTGGTGATCGCCGATTTTTCAGCGAACTTTAGCGAAGCCGCCGTGCGGCGTCTCCAGTCGATTGTGACCAGCGGCGCACGCTGTGGTGTGTACACGCTGATCATGGTCGACAGCCAGCTCCCATTGCCCGCCGGGCTCAAACTCGACGATTTCGAACAGCATGGCACGGTTCTATTGTGGAAGGACGGGCAGTTTGTTTGGAAAGACGATCGCTTTGGCCGATTCGAATTGTCCTTGGACGTTCCACCACCCGCGAAGCAAATGACCGAGATTCTGCATGCGGCCGCTTGCTATGCCAATGAGGCTGGTCGGGTGGAAGTGCCGTTCGAAGTGATCGCGCCTGCCGCCTGCGATCTTTGGACGAGCTCGGCGTGCAGCGGGATTGAAGTTCCCCTGGGTCGCGCCGGCGCGACGCGGTTGCAGTCATTGAAGCTCGGCAAGGGGACTTCGCAGCACGTTTTGGTGTCCGGAAAAACCGGATCGGGCAAATCTACGCTGCTGCACGCGCTGATTACGAATGTGGCACTGCGCTACAGCCCCGAGGAGATCGAACTTTACCTCGTCGACTTCAAACAGGGTGTGGAATTCAAAACTTACGCTACCCATCGATTGCCCCACGCGCGCGTTGTCGCGATCGAAAGTGACCGCGAGTTTGGGCTGAGCGTGCTGGGCAGGCTCGACGCGGAGCTCAAACTGCGAGCCGACCGGTTTCGCGCCTTGGGCGTGCAAGATCTGGCCGCATTCCGGCAGGCAGACCCCAACACTCCGCTACCGCGGATCCTGCTAATCGTCGACGAGTTTCAGGAGTTCTTCGTCGAGGACGACAAAATCTCGCAGGATGCCGGGCTGCTGTTGGACCGGCTAGTGCGGCAGGGCCGCGCATTTGGGGTCCATGTGTTGTTGGGCTCGCAGACGTTGGCTGGCACCTATACGTTGGCGCGCAGCACGATAGGCCAGATGGCCGTCCGCATCGCATTGCAGTGCAGCGAAGCCGACGCGCATCTGATTCTCAGCGAGGACAACTCGGCGGCTCGCCTGTTGTCGCGGGCGGGCGAGGCGATCTACAACGACTCCAACGGTTTGGTGGAAGGAAACCATCCGTTTCAAGTTGTATGGCTGGGCGATCAGAGCCGCGAAAAATATCTCGAACAAGTGCAGATGCTGGCCGAACAAGCTGGCAAGCCCCGACCAGAGCAGATCGTGTTCGAAGGCAATCTGCCAGCGGATCCCGAAAACAACAAATTGCTGGCCGAATTGCTGCGCAGGGGCCGGCCAGTCGCATCGCCCGCGCTTGCCCGTGCGTACTTGGGCGAGGCGGTTGCGATCAAAGACCCGACGTCCGCCTTGCTTCGCCCACAGAGCGGCAGCAACCTGCTCGTTGTGGGACAAAATGAAGATGCGGCGTTGGGAATCTTCGCGACCGCGCTCGTCAGCTTCTCGGCTCAACATCCCGTGATGCAAACTGGCGCCGCGACATTCTACGTGTTCGATGGCAGCCCGGCGGGCTCCAACCAGGCGGCTTCGCTGGCTCTCCTGCCGGGCTTGACTCCCGATTCGGTGCGACTTGTCGGGTGGCGCGACGTGGCCTCGGCTGTCAATGAATTGGCCGTTGAAGTCGAGCGACGGCAAATTGCCCGGGACGAAATCTACGGTCCCATTTATGTGTTCGTCTATGGACTGCAAAAGCTGCGCGATCTGCGTCGGCAGGAAGACGATTTTGGATTTTCGCGTTCGGGTGACGATCGGCCGACGGACCCCGCGAAGCAGTTTTTCTCCATTGTGCGCGACGGACCGGCCGTCTCAGTACATGCACTGGTGTGGTGCGACAGCCTCAACAATCTGCAACGCGCTTGCGATCGGCAAACGTTGCGCGAGTTCGAAATGCGCGTGGCCTTCCAAATGAGCGCCACCGACGCGAGCACGTTCGTCGATTCGCCGTTGGCCGGCAAGCTGGGCGTGCATCGAGCCCTGTTCCACAGCGAAGAAGAAGGGCTGTTGGAGAAATTTCGGCCCTATCGCTGGCCGTCCGAAGAATGGCTGGACGCAGTTCGACGGCAATTGCACGGGTCTAACAGTGCGTGCTGAGGCTCGTTTTTCCGGAAAAAGACAGCCAGACGCCGGACAGGCTGTCGCGGCAGCCGTTCTGGCCAACTATCATACTGGAAAGATAATTCCGCAACGCAGAGTTTCACCCTAGAGGTCTCTCCATGCGCGCGATCGTGTTTCCTCTTCTCGTCTGCTGGGCTGCGTGTATCGCTAGCGCCCAAGACCGGCCGCAAGCCTTCGTCGGCGCAAAAATCATCCGTATCGATGGCGACGAGATTCCCCAAGGCGTACTCGTCATTGAGAAGGGAAAAATCCTAGCCGTGGGCCCAGCGGGTGAAGTCCAGATACCGGCTGGCGCCAACAAGATCGATGTCGCCGGTCGCGTAATCATGCCGGGACTCGTCGACACCCACAGCCATATCGGCGGTAGCGGTGGATTGGGCGGCGCCGATGGCAGCGGTCCGATTCAGCCCGGCGTGCGAATCTTCGACTCGATCAACGTACACGACTCGGGGTTCAAACGCGCGCTGGCCGGCGGTTTGACGACGCTCAACATCATGCCCGGCTCCGGACATTTGATCAGTGGCCAGACAGTATACGTCAAGCTGCGAATGGCCAGCCCCAAGCCAAGGAAAATCGACAATCTGTTCATCCTCGATTCAGACGGCTTGCCGATGGGCGGGCTGAAAATGGCCAACGGCACCAACTCGATGCACGAGCCGCCATTTCCCGGCACGCGCGGCAAGTCGGCTTTTTTGGTTCGAGAGCAGTTCATCAAAGCGCGAGAGTATCGCGATAAAGTCGTGCGGGCCGCGGGCGATCCGGCCAAGCTGCCGCCGCGAGATTTAAATCTCGAGGCGCTGGGCGAGGCCCTGCAAGGCAAGCGGATCGTTCACCACCATACGCACCGCCACGACGACATCATGACCGTCATTCGGCTGGCGCAAGAGTTTGGCTTGCGCGTGGTGCTGCACCACGTGAGCGACGGCTGGAAAGTGGCTGATGAGATTGCCGCGGCCCATATACCGTGTTCCGTGATCGTCATCGACTCGCCCGGCGGCAAGCTCGAAGCGCGCTACTCGCGATTCGAAACCGGCGGCATTCTGGAAAAGGCCGGTGTGCTGACGGCGTTTCACACCGACGATTGGATTACCGACGCGAGGGTTTTCCGCCGCAGTGCTGCGCTGGCCGCGCGGGCCGGCATGTCGCGACCCGCGGCGCTCAAATCGCTGACGCTAGCCGGTGCCGAAATGCTCGGCCTGCAAGATCGCATCGGCTCGCTCGCTCCGGGCAAAGACGCCGATTTTGCGATCCTCGAAGGCGACCCTCTAAGTGTGTACTGCAAAACGCTCCAGACCTGGGTCGATGGCGTCAAGGCGTTCGATCGTAGTGACCCGACGGACTATCTGTACGCAGTCGGAGGGTACGGTGCAGGGCACGACCAGTCTCCGTATCTCTGTTGCTTCGACGATGCGAATCTCGGAGGTGCGAAATGATCCGTCCGCTGATATATCTGTTGGGTTGTGTGGTGACGCTAGCATCGCTCTGCTCGACGGCATCTGCTCAGATTGCCGTGCATGGAAAAACCGTTCATACGATGGCCGGCGCGCCGATAGAGGACGGCGTGGTCATTATCCAAGACGGAAAGATCAGCGCTATCGGTCGGGCCAGCCAGATCGCGGTTCCCAAAGACTTCCGCGTGCTCGAAGCCAACGTCGTTACGCCGGGCCTGATCGATGCCCACAGTACGGTCGGATTTTCGGGCATCCTCAATATCCCGCACGATCAAGATCAGATCGAACATTCCGCGCCGATCCAGCCCGAACTACGCGCGATCGACGGCTTCAATGCGCAAGAAGATTTGATCGAATGGGTCCGAAGCTTTGGCGTCACGACCATCCACACGGGACACGCGCCCGGCGAATTGATTTCCGGTCAAACTCTGATTGCAAAAACCACGGGCCGCACGGCGAGCGCCGCGGTATTTGTCGATGCTCGGGCCGTGGCCGCGACGATAGGCCCATCCGCACAGAAGACCGGCGGCAAGTCTCCTGGCACGCGTGGCAAAACGATTGCCATGTTGCGGGCCGAGTTGATCAAATCGCGCGAATATCTCGATAAACAACGTCGCGCGAAAGAAGCCGGCGAAAAAGGCGAGCCACCGGCCCGCGACTTGCGGCTCGAGGCGCTCGGTCGTGTGCTGGCTGGCGAGCAACCGCTGATGGTCACGGCGCACCGCGCTCAAGACATTGCCAGCGCCCTGCGGTTGGCCAAGGAGTTCGACTTCAAGATTTGGATCGACGGCGCCAGCGAAGCTTATTTGCTCATCGACGAAATCAAAGCGGCTGGTGTTCCCGTGATCGTGCACGCCACGATGACCCGCGCCTTTGGTGAACACGAGAACTTGAGCGTCGAGACAGCCTCCAAGCTCGTAGCGGCCGGAATTCCCGTGGCGCTGCAAAGCGGCTACGAGGCTTATGTGCCCAAAACGCGAGTCGTGCTGTTCGAAGCCGCCATGGCCGCGGCGAACGGTCTGAAATTCGATCAGGCCCTGCGAACAATCACGCTGGATGCCGCCAAGATTCTCGGCATTGCCGATCGGGTTGGCTCGCTGGAAGTCGGCAAAGATGGCGATCTCGCGCTCTACGACGGCGACCCGTTCGAGTACACGTCGCACTGCACCGGGTGCGTCATTCAAGGGAAAGTCGTGAGCGAGACGGTCCGCTAGGTTCCTAACGATCAGACGTGATCGATTTCGCAAAACCGTCCGGTGGCGGCGATCATTTCGCTTGTGAACTCGCCTTGCCAGGCCAACGGCTTGATCATCGTGATCTCGACTTGTCGCGGCGCCATCTTGAAAAAATTCTTGGCGGCACTGCTATCGGGCAACCAGCCGCCGAAGCGCTCTGCTCCTTCGGCCCGCGCTAACGCCGCGAGCGCTCCGTAGAGCGAGTCTGCCAACTCGTCCGATTGATCCGCCAACGCAAAGTCGGTAATTCTCCAGTCGTGGCCCTTTGCTGCGATGCGTACGTAGCCGGCCCAATGTCCGCCGGATGCTACGAGAGCGTAAAAGCGGTCGTCGGGAGCTTTCTTGAAAGTCATGGACCAATACTCGGCATTGCGGGCAATCGACAGCGGCGTCGCGCCGTGATAGTCGGCGTACAGTCTCATGAGGGCCAGCAGATGCGATTGCGGGGCAACTTGCGCCAGCCGCTGTCGGCCCGTGCGAGGCGGCGAAGTATCTCGCAAGTCACACCAGCCCGAGAACGCTGGACAGAGCACATACCCCAGCCGCACGTAATAGTCAGGCTTGATATCCGAATAGAGCGCGCTCAGGGCTGTCTCTTTCGCGCGATAATGATCTTCCACGTATTTGATCAATTGCGGAGCAAAGCCGCGCCCACGATACTCGCCGACCGTATAAACCGATCCGATCGCGATACCTGGTAGTTCCTTGTCCCCAATCCGAAACATCAGCGGATACGCGCCCAAGGACACCACGACGCGACCGTCCAAACAGCCGACAAACCACGCGGCCCGACTGTGCGAAGGGGACTCGTCGAGCCGGTATCGCAAGTGTTCTTCGAGAGTTAGCCCCTTGCTCCAGATGTCGAACACGTTGCGGTGCGCGGCAGCCAGTTCGTCTGGCGAAGCGGGGTGAATGTCCAGAAGTTGCGACATGGCGCGGGCTTCGAATCAAAAATAGTTGTTCAACGACCGCCCCTTACTTTACACTGTACGTCGGGTCGGATGCCAGTTGACGGACTGTAACTCGCGGTTGGAGTTGCCGAGGACCATGCGATGCTGAGAATTTTAGGTGGCCACACGCGGCTATGCGATGGCATCAGTCGTCGCGAATTGATGCGCGTGGGAGCCCTCTCGTTGTTTGGCGGCATGACCTTGCCGCGGTTTCTGCGGGCGGCTGACCAGAAACCGTTAACCGCGCCGGGAAGAGCCAGGTCCGTGATCCTTTTCAACCTGCTCGGCGGGCCGAGCCACATGGACATGTTCGACATGAAGCCCGACGCGCCGGCGGAAATTCGCGGCGAGTTTCGGCCCATTCAAACATCTCTGCCAGGTTTGACCGTTTGCGAGCATTTGCCCAAAACGGCCCGTTGGATGCACCGGGCCAGCTTGATCCGGACGGTCACGCACAACTACAACGCGCACAATCCACTGGCGATGATGACCGGCTACACAGGTGGCGACAATGCCCAGGTGATGACCAAAAACACTGATCCGCCCGATATCGGTGCGGTGTGTCAATACTTGGGCAAGGGCGACCGCGGCGTACCCGGAGCGGTTTGCATGCCCTGTTATCCGGGCTGGGGAGAGGGGATTCGCCGGCCAGGGCCTTACGGCGGTTATCTGGGCAAGCAATACGATCCGTTCTTTTCCTACTGCAATCCGACGTTTGCCCGCGCTCCGCGGATTGCCAATTATGACCCGGTTCGGCCAATCGGCGAGCCGCGGATGCCCTCGCTGGATTCGCTGCCGGACATTACCGTCGATCGGCTCGATGGCCGCCGGTCGCTACTCGAACAACTCGATCAACGATTTCGCTCGCTCAATTCGTCGGCGTCGATCGATACGATGAGCAAATACGGCCAGCAGGCGTTTTCGCTATTGTCGGCCAACAAGACGCGCGCGGCCTTCGATCTTTCAAAAGAGCCAGACGCCGTACGCGAAGCGTATGGCCGGAATCTGAGCGGTTCGTGCCTGCTGACCGCTCGCCGGCTGGTCGAAGCCGGCGTGACGTTCGTCAGCGTACATGCCGAGATCTTTGGAAAGAACGGCCACTCGTACGACATGCACGAAAACAACTTTGGTATGCTCAAGGACGAGAACCTGCCGATTCTGGATGCGGCCTATCCCGCGCTCATTCAAGACCTCGACGAGCGCGGGTTGCTCGATTCGACGCTGGTCGTCGTGATGGGCGAGATGGGGCGCAGCCCAAAAGTGAATGCGAAAGCGGGCCGAGACCATTGGCCCCAGTGCGGCTTCAGCCTGCTGACTGGCGGCGGTGTGAAATCGGGAACTGTCTACGGCGCGACCGACAAACATGCGGCCTATCCGAGCCGAGACCCGGTTTCGCCCGGCGACGTCGTGGCCACAATCTATCACCTGCTGGGAATCGATCCGCACATGACCGTAGCTGATCTTAGCGGCCGCCCGATGGCGATTGCACACGGCGGGAATCCGATCTGGGGGGTGATTGCCTAGCAGTACCTCTGGGCCTCAAGATATATCTTGGAAATGAGTAGACATGATGAAGATGGTGAAACCGTTGAGAACGGCCGCTGGGTTGGCGTCGTTCATTGTGGCTGTGATGGCAGTGGCCCGCGCGGCTGAACCGGCGAATCTGCCCAAGGCATTCATCGATGGCAGCGGCCCGGGCTGGCGCGAACTTGGCGAGCCCGATTTCGTCAACGTGAATTGCGATCCAAGCACGTGGACTTGGAAGGGGGACATGGTTCACTGCACCGGCCAGCCGGTCGGCGTGATCCGCTCGCAGAAGCCCTTGACGAATTTCGAACTGGTCGCCGAATGGCAGCATCTCCGCTCGGCCGGCAACTCGGGGATTTTCCTCTGGGCCAGCGAATCGTCGCTCAAGGTACTCAAGCCCGGTCAACTGCCTCACGGCGTCGAAGTGCAAGTGCTGGATCACGGTTATACCGAGCAATATGAAAAACAGAGTAAGAAAAAGGCCGATTGGTTTACCACTCACGGCGACGTCTTTCCGGTGGGCGCGACAAAGATGAAGCCGTTTTCGCCGGTGGCGCCGGATGGCAAGCGCAGCTTTCCCACCAAGCACTTGAGCAAGGGCCTGGGCCAGTGGAACCACTATTACGTGCGAGCGATCAACGGCGAGGTACGACTGTGGGTCAATGGCGAGGAGGTGTCGGGCGGCAACAACTGCGATCCGGCCAGCGGGTATTTGTGCCTGGAGTCGGAGGGCGCACCGGTGGAATTCCGAAACTTGCGCATTCGCGAGCTGCCCTGATTGGCTGAACAGAGCAATTGGTTGACAGGCGTGACATTTTCGAGAATCCGGCGGACCACTATGTTGCACACTGGCGCGCTTCGAGTCGCTTATGCCTTGCTCACCTTGGCCCTCTCGGCGCAGATTGTCCTGGGTCAACACCGGCTAGCGCTGCAAGGCAACGACAAGCTGGCGATCCTCGATCGCGACGGCCGGATCGAATGGCAAATGCGGTGGGGCGGCATTCACGATCTGCACGTTCTAGAAAATGGCAACCTGATGGTGCAGCAAGGCGCGAACAAGGTTGTGGAGATCGATATCGCCAGAAAAGAAATCGTCTGGACGTACGACGCGGCCACGTCGAATGGCAACCACGGCAAAACCGTCGAGGTCCACGCCTTTCAACCACTCGGCGGCGGTCGGGTGATGATTGCCGAAAGCGGGCCCGGTCGCATTATCGAAATCGACCGTTTAGGCAAGCTACTTCATGAGATCAAACTTCGAATCGCGCATCCGCATTCGCACACGGATACCCGATTGGCCCGCAAGCTCGATAACGGCAACTACCTCGTGTGTCACGAAGGCGATGGCGCGGTGCGAGAGTATGACGCCCAGGGGCATGTTGTCTGGGAGTATTCGGTGCCGCTGTTTGGCAAGTCACCCAAGGAGGGCCACGGGCCCGAGGCCTTTGGCAACAAATGTTTTGCCGCTCTACGTCTGGCCAGTGGCAACACGCTCGTCTCGACCGGCAACGGCCATAGCGTCCTCGAAGTGACACCACAGAAGGAGATCGTCTGGCAGATCCACCAACGGGACTTGCCCGGGATTACGCTAGCCTGGGTGACCACATTGGAAGTCTTGCCGAATGGCAACTACTTGATTGGCAATTGCCATGCCGGCGCTGGTCGGCCGCTCGCGATCGAACTTGATCCCAAAACAAAAATGGTTGTCTGGGCACTCGATCAGTTCGACACGTTTGGCAATTCCGTATCAAATTCAAAAGTTCTCGAGAGCCGACCATCGTCGGTTCGGTAAGCGCCGGACGGCATTCGGCCTGGTACTCGAAAGGGAGGCGTTGAATTGAATCTGATTCCTGTGCCCCGAGCGAACGTTGGTGAACTTTTCAAAAATCGACAGTTAATGTCCTTGCGATGGGTCTAAATCCCTCGCCTTCAGGCGAAACCTTTAGGTTCTTCGTTTTTCTAGAAATTGGGGTTGGAGAAGCATCGAACGAG
>JAYVCO010000463.1:0-16278 GCA_043749935.1 Planctomycetia bacterium | reverse complement strand
CGGAATGTCCTTTGCGAGCCGGACTTACCAAGTTCTTCGCGGGTCAGTTCCCGTCCGCGCTCATTTCAAGCTAGCGGAGGGACTTGAACCCACAACCTGCTGATTACAAATCAGCTGCTCTGCCAATTGAGCTACGCTAGCCTTCAAGTCCCCCCACGAAAACCACTAAATATAACGAACTTACCGCACCTTGCAATATGGAGCGTCCCAGGAAATCACAAACCCTTCGGAGTCGATACATGCTCGCTGGGAGTTTCCCACTGGCCGTCCACTTTGGGCCTAAATACTTCTAAAAAACACTCCTTCGGCCCGTTGCGCACACGAAAACCCGGAGCAATGGCACATCGGGTGGCGAAAAGCAGGCGCGGTTCAGGCCGCTCCAGCAGGCAACTTGCAGCGACTAAAGCGTCACTGAGTCACATCGGGCTGGCCAGCCTACTCGCCTCCTTTGAAGCTTGATCCCCTGACTTGGGGCACCAATGAAAGCAACCTGCAAGCCCCCAAAAGAGGGCCGCAGGTATGCATGTCTTATCGTCCGCAATGAGCAACCGGCAATCAATTCAGGCCGGGAACTTCGATCTTTTCTTCCTGGGCAGCGACCCGCAGCTTGTTCAGGGCTCGGGCCTCAAGTTGCCGCACTCGTTCTTTGGTCACACCCATTTCCGCGCCAACTTCTTTCAAAGTTTGCGGTTCGTGGACGTGATCGAGACCGAAGCGACTAATGATAATCTTCTGCTCACGCTCGTCAAGTCGTTCCAGGATCTTGCCGATTTGGCTTTCGCGTTGGTTTTGCGCGCTTTCCTGTTCGTACTGATCGGAACGATGCTCTACGGTGCTCGAGAACATCTCGGAATGGCTCGTCCGGAATCGATCTCGATGGCGATGCTCGTCCGGAATCGTACGGGCAAAGTTCTTCATGATCGCCCAGCTAGCATACGTGCTGAACTTGTTTCCGCGAGCAAAGTCGAACTTCTCCACGGCCCGAATCAGCGACATGTTGCCATCGCTGACCAGTTCGAAGAAATTATCACCTTGTCCAACGTGCCGCTTGGCAATCGAAACGACCAGCCGCAAATTGGCCCTCACGATCTGGTTTTTCAGCGCAACGGCCTGCTCGTAGAGCGACTCGATTTGTTCCATGACGCTGCTCCTGGCGCGTGCAGGATCGAGCTCTTCGCGTAGTTTGCTGGCCTTGTACTTCAGGTAGTTGAATTTCCGGAACAGATGCCCCTCCTGCTCGCGATTCAACAGTGGAACCTCGTATAGGCTGGCCAGATACGGAGGCAGCCCGGCCGGCAGTCGGGTTTTCTTGAGCGCGGTCTCGCTGGCGGGCATGTCCGTCATGATCGCCTTCTCGACATTGGCTCGGCTGAACCGCGGATTGGGAATGAAATCCAACGGCAGTTCCATGGTTCGGCGAGCACGCAGCTCGTTGATCACGCGATAGACGCTGGTCTTGGTGCGACCAAAGCGTTGCGCAAGCGTTTCGATCGGGGCACCCCGACGATGAAGCTGATAGATTTTCTTCTTATCGTCTTCCGTCAGGGGTCCCGTGTTGTTCGGGAAAATTGCGAGCGTCGGGTGTTCGGCGTCGAATTGCTTCAACGTGTACCGAATTGTTTCCACACTACGCCCCATCTTTCTTGCGACGCGCTTGGTGACGTCGGCCAGCGATCCACCTGCATGAGACAAACGTCGAGCCCGATCGACGATCTGTTCGCGTTCCTCGCCGGTTAGCTGGCTGAAACGGGCCCCGCGCCGCACTCGGTCTTCATTGCGAGAGACAAACTGCTCGACGGAGCTCTTCAAGAAACCGACTCGCTTGCGTCCATCAAACACGAAGCGACGGCTCACCAATCCCTGTTGGCGCCAACGAGAAATCGTCTTGGTCGAGACCTTGAACATTTTGCTCAATTCTTCGACCGTCAATACCCGCTCTCCCGCGCCACTGGCCGGCATGTCGGCCGCGTCGGAAAGATCCTCCACGAACAACCGCAGATCGTGCCCAGCTTCCTCTCCCGAGACTTTCAGGTTTGGAAACGATTCGGGCCGGTAGTCCGTGATCCGGTAGCACAAATACTCGTAGGTGTACGTCCGGCGGGCGTCCAACTCGGCCAAGAGCTTCTCGGCGCGATTGACCTGCTCGATTTTCTTTTCGCGAGGCGCAAAACGCACCTGCTGGTCACGGAGTTGGCGAATGATCGGACTGACGTAATCGGTATGCATAAATGCCTCTTCCCATCCAGATCCGGCCGGTGTTCCATGCGGCTCCGCGCCCGGCGAGATCGATCCTTCCCTTCGCGTCCCTTCTGGACGCGTCGTTAAGCTGCAGTCGCAGCTACAAAAAAGTGCAAGAAATGAAGTGGCGGCCCGATACTTGGCGTTGTTACAAGCGGGACCGGGCCGAATTGTATTATTTGTACGTATTAAAGTCGCGTTGGATCGAAATAAGTTCGCGCGATTGACCAAGTTCTGGCCATTATCTCCGCACGACGGGATTCTACTCCATCTGCTTATTATAACGGATCTTGCGACGTAAAGCCCAGCTCAAGTGCTAGCCCTTTTGTGCCAGCTAAACCATTGGGGCTTGGACCCACCCAGCTTCCGCTCCCAGCCCTTCCGGCCTGTTCAAGTGAATTAGCCGCCCAACTCACGACGATGAACACTCTGATCGTCTGTCGCTCACATTCGACTGCCCTTTTGGCCATGGATGGCCAGCCGGACGACCTAATTGCAAACTATGTGCCGTACTCAACCAGAGGGCCTAGTGAATGGATTCCAGGCGCGCACTTCCATCCCTGCTTGTCTTGGCTAGCCTACTCTTAGCAGCATGCCCCCCCCTTATGGCTGAGCAGCCGGCGGCGGCCTATGCGCTGAAAAGCGCTCGCCAAACTGGCGAATTGACGCGGGTGGAAATCGGGCTGCAAGTTGGTGGTGACTTGAAGCTCGTCACCGACGGAAAGCCCAATGTTCTGCCAATGAGTGTCGTCGCCAACTTCGACTATGACGAGCGGCTCCTTGCAAAGGACGCTTCCGGGCGGCCGAGCCAGTCCATTCGGTTTTACAACATGGCTCGCGCCGCGATCAAAGTCGACAAGGGTGGCGAACGGCCGACACTCGATCCGGAGCATCGTCTGATTCGGGTCGATAAGCCCCAAAAGACCGCCGCGGTCTTGCTCTGTCCTGCTGGCCCTCTGAAACGCGAAGAGCTCGACCTGGTCGACATGCCGGGCAACACCCTGCTTGTCGACGATCTGCTGCCGGCCAAGAGCGTGGCGCTCGGCGAATCATGGAAGCTCTCCGATGAGGCACTGGCAGGTGTGCTTGGAATCGAAGC
The DNA here is from genome assembly GCA_043749935.1 of Planctomycetia bacterium. Lineage (GTDB taxonomy): Bacteria > Planctomycetota > Planctomycetia > Pirellulales > PALSA-1355 > PALSA-1355. The sequence goes on along the minus strand of JAYVCO010000463.1, from coordinate 12,941 downwards.
AGTCAACTGGACCGACGTCCAAAGCGTGCTCGGCGAAGTCGTCGAGGGCGTTGCCGACATCGCCGCCGCTGGGTCGGTCAGTGGGGCGGTCGGAGGAGTGGCGACCGAAATCGAGCTGAAGGCCAAGTACAAATTTGACCTTAAACTCAAGCGAATCACTTTTCTGGCACTACTCATCAAGGAAAAACGCGTCATCGGGCACATTGGCCCAGGTTTGGATACGGTAGCCAAGCTCGTCATCAAGATCAGTCCCATTAGCGAATCGGAGCATCTCAACTCGAAAGCCGTGGCTGATCTTTCCAAGCCTCTAACACCGGAGTTGTCGCAGCTCAGCTACTCGGCACCGTCTGGCGGGTTCCAATTTCAATATGACCGGCGATGGTACCTAACCAGCGACGACCCGAAAATGGCTGTGTTGCGGCTGATGGATCGCGGCGAACTGGTGGCTCAGTGCAACATGTCGGCGCTACCTGTCGACCCCAAGAAAACCATCGCACTCAGCGAGTTCCAGAACGACGTGAAAAAATCATTGGGTAAGAATTTTGGGCAATTCGCCAGCGCATCGGAAACGACTAATAAGGCTGGCTGCAAGGTGTTCCGCGTTGTGGCGCATGGCACGGTCTCGCAACTGCCGATCAGTTGGGTCTACTACTTGATCGCCAACGAGAAGGGTCAGCGCGTGACTTTGTCGTTCACATACGAGCAGACGCTGGAAGAAAGGTTCGCCCAGGCGGACCGTCTTTTGGTTGGCCAGGTGCGGCTAACCGACTCACCTGTTCCCACCGCAGCTCGAGCCACCACGACCAAATAGCTTGGTCCAATCACGGCGAAAGCTGAAGCCTCGGAATACACCCAGGGCAGTGGTCTGCTAGAACAGAGGTTAGTCGCCGCTTAGTGGCCAGCGCCGACCGTAATTCTCTTTCTCAAGCACCTTTGGGAGCCAACCGCGATGATCCGTCGGGAGGCGGGGCATTCTAGCGAGCAGTCCACACACTGGACGTTGATTTCGCAGGTCGATCACGCGCACTTGGCTGGCCGGCTGGCCGAGTTTTGGGGCGCTGGTGGAATGGCACCTGTCGAACCCCGCCGCGAGTTGATGTGGGCGATCGATCACCACGACGACGGCTGGCAGGCTTGGGAGAAGCACCCTGCGGTTGACCCGATCCATGGTCGCCCGCGGTCGTTTACCGAGATGGACCCGGAAGACTCGATTGGAATCTGGACCGGCTCGATCAACATTGCCACCCAGGCCGGGCCTCTCGAAGCCTATTTAGTGACTGGCCACTTCCGCGCGTTGGCGCGGCGAGCAGTCGGTAAAAGCGATCGAGCCGGCTTAGGCGCAGTCAGCGTGTTTGTCGTTGGGTGCGAATCGCGGATGGCACGTTCGCTGGACGCCTGGCAGCGTCAAAATCCAGCCGCGAACACCTGCGAAGTCGCCGAACAGACTTTGGCCCAATTGCAGTTTTTCGATTTGCTCAGCTTGTGGTTTTGCTGCGACCCGGCCACGCAAATCGAGGTGGTCGAGACTCCTCGGGGCCCCGATTTGACGCTCCGGCCGCTCGACGACGAGCACGTGCGACTTTCACCCTGGCCACTCACCGTAGCCGGTTTGGACCTTGAAGTTCCAGCGGTCCGGATACCTCGCGCACGCTATGCCAGTGGGGCCGAACTGGCCGCGGCACCCTCACAACCGGTATTACTCCGCTGGGAGTTGCGGCCCGAGGTGATTGGGTAAGGGCCAAAAACGTTGACGGGACCACTTAAACCCAACTATACTCAAAAGTTCGGAGTATCATCCTTTCAATTTTTTCGGGCGGCTGCTGGGTGACCCACCGCAGCTGCGGCGTTCCCAGCTACCCCAATTTACTGCAATCGAGAACTCTTTCATGCGCCTAGTGTCGCCGAAGCGGAGCTCGTGGATTGAGACGATTTGGTCTGTCGTCTGCCCGGCAATTCTGGCGATGGCCAGCGCGTCGATGGCGGAAGAACCAGCGCAGCTCGCGGCAGCACCCTCGCCAACGACTAACGTCGCTGGCCCATTTCGCAAGCTGGTGCCGGGCGTGGAAATAACCATTGCCCCGGACCGCCAAGAAAAAGAAACCTTCACGACGCAAGACATCGTCGAGGTTTTGCACGGCATCCCCGGGCTCAACTGGACGCCAAAGCTATCTCCGACCACCGAGACGCTGCGCGAGATGGCCACGAAGACCGTTTTTCGCCGCGATATCTGGTGCCTCGAATTCACGTTCAAGCCGGTGCGAATGATCTGGGTCGACGAACCGCAGCCTAGCGGCAAGATGCAACGGAAGCTCGTTTGGTACATGGTGTATCACGTTAAGAATACTGGCGGACATCTCAAGCCCGTCAAGCAGCCAGACGGTACGTATGTCGCTCAAACGCTCGATCGCGACGTACGGTTTTTCCCCCAGTTCGTGCTGGAAGCCAAAGAATATAAAAAGGCGTATCTCGATCGCCTGATTCCCGTGGCGATCCCCGCGATTCAACAGAAGGAAGACCCCAATCGCAAATTGCTCAACTCCGTGGAGATCAGCAGCAAGCTCATCCCACTAAGCACCGATCTAGTCGATCGCAGCGTGTGGGGCGTCGCCACTTGGGAGGATGTCGACCCGCGGGTGGACTTCTTCTCCGTCTACGTCCAGGGCTTGAGCAATGCCTATCAGTGGGTGGACCCGCCGCAGGCCTTCAAGAAGGGCGATCCTCCGGGCAAGGGCCGGATCTTGCTGCAAAAGACACTGATGCTCAACTTCTGGCGTCCTGGCGACGAGTACGTCGAAGACCAGCGCATCATACGCTATGGGATCCCGGGACAGGTTGACTACGATTGGGTCTATCGATAGATTCATAGATTCGTCGGACTCAGCGACCACCTAACCCAGCGTATAAATGTGGCCCCATCCTCGGGCGACACGGCAACTCTGGGCCATAAAGCAACCCTGGGCGATACTAAAGAGATCACATGGCACATAAAAAGGGACAAGGCTCCAGCCGTAATGGCCGCGACTCGAACGGTCAACGGCGCGGGGTCAAGAAATTTGGCGGCGAAAAGGTCGTGGCCGGTAACATCTTGGTGCGCCAAGTTGGCACGAAGTTCCACCCTGGCCGCAACGTTGGCCAAGGCTCCGATTTCACGCTGTTCGCACTGGTCGACGGAGTCGTGAGCTTCGATCGCGAAGGGCGCCGGATCAACGTCGTCGGCGCGGCCTGACGGTAGCCGGCAGCTCGGCAAGCTGAAAGTGCGACTAGCCGGCAACCGAAGTGTTCACCCAAGCGGGGTGGCACGGCTCAAGAAGATATATTGCGGGGGTTGCCCGAAGCGGGCGGCCCCTTTTTTGTTGTCACAGATTCGTTCGGTTATCGTTTGCATGCTGGCAGCGTCTCTTTACGCTCGCGTGCGCAGGCGCCATTCGCATGTTTGTTGATCGAGTTACCATTCAAATTGACGCGGGCCGTGGTGGCGACGGTTGCCTCAGCTTTCGACGCGAGAAGTTCGTTCCGCGCGGCGGACCCGATGGAGGTGACGGCGGCGAGGGAGGCAACGTCATCATCGTGGCGGCCGAGGGAGTCGATAGCTTGGCCTCACTTTCTCAGCGCCGTCATTGGCACGCGGAAAATGGCGAGCGGGGCGGCAGTTCTAATTGCCACGGCCGCAATGGCAGCGACTTGACCATCCAGGTCCCCCTGGGCACGTTGATCATCGATGCCAAGCTCGGACACGTGCTGAAAGATCTGGCCCATGCTGGCGACAGCGTCGTGGCCGCCCGAGGTGGCAAAGGGGGCAAAGGCAACCTGCGTTTCAAAACGTCGACGAATCGCGCGCCGCGTCAGCACACACCTGGTGGCGAGCCTGAATCGAGATTGTTAACGCTCGAGCTCAAAGTCATCGCCGACGTTGGCCTGGTGGGCAAGCCGAACGCCGGCAAGAGCACGCTTTTGAGCCGACTGTCGCGCGCCCGGCCTGAAATTGCCGACTATCCATTTACGACCAAGTTCCCGAATTTGGGCATCGTTCAAGTCAGCCAAGATCGCTCGTTCGTGATGGCCGATATCCCCGGGCTGATCGAAGGTGCGCATATAGGCGCCGGGCTGGGACACGAGTTCCTGCGGCACATCGAGCGGGCCGGCATTTTGGTCCATCTCGTCGAGCCCTTTCCGACGGACGGAAGCGACCCGTTGGAGAACTATCGCGTCGTGCGGAGCGAGTTGGAGCAGTATGATGTTGGATTGGGACGCCGTCCGGAAATTCTTGTGGTCAGCAAGGCAGAGTTACCGGAAGCCAGCGAAGTTCGCGACTTGCTGGCTCGAGAACTGAATTCGGACGTGTTGGCGATCTCGGCTGTTACGGGCCAGGGCTTGGACCACTTATTGCGCGCGATCATCCGGGCCTTGGATGAAAGGGGCAACGCGTGACGCAGCGAGCGCCGATTCAACATCGCCGCCCCTTCAACGGTTAACTTTTTGCTTGAGAAGGAAGCAAGTGCATGGCTTGCGCCGACGTATCGAAATTCCCGCTGATCGCCGTCGACGTGGGCAATAGCCGCGTCAAGTTTGGCGTCTTTGAGCATCCACTCAGCGAAGTCTTGCCGCATCCGCAACGAGCGCTGGCTGCGCGGCTCGACCAGTTCGAGGAAGAGATCCCAGGCTGGCTGCCCAATGGACCCGAGCACTATCACTGGTCCATTGCCAGCGTCAATCGCCCGGCCACCGTTCGGCTGATTAAGTGGCTGGAAGAACACCGAGTGTCTCGGATCCAACTGCTCACTCATGCCGATTTGCCGGTGCAGATCGATCTGCCGCGGGCAGACCTAGTGGGTCTTGATCGCCTGGCCAATGCCGTAGCGGTCAACCAGTTGCGCAGCGCAAACGAGCCGGCCATTGTCGTGGACCTGGGAACTGCGATGAAGGTGGATCTGGTTTCGGCCACGGGTGCTTTCGCCGGAGGCGCTATTATGCCCGGGCTCAGCATGTCCGCCCGCGCTCTCCACGAATTCACTGATTTGCTCCCCGCCATCGAAGTTGCCGAGTCTCCCGAACCTTTGGGTAAATCCACGCTAGCAGCCATGAGCTCTGGTCTCTACTGGGGCAGCGTTGGGGCGATCCACGAGCTGATTGCACGTTTGAGTCCTGGACCGACTGCAACACAGGTCTTCTTGACTGGAGGCGCGGCGCCAAAATTCGTGAGCGTGCTGGGGCACGAAGCCCAGCGCCCGCCGCAGTTCGTGCCACACCTCACATTGGCCGGCATCGCGTTGGCGGCCCTGCGAGCCGAGCCCGCGAAGGGATAGCCCATGATGCCCGAGCAAGCCACTCAGGTCGTGATGCTCACGCCTAAGGGTCGCGGGGCAGTGGCCACCCTGTTGGTCGAAGGTCCACGGGCAGCGGAACTGGTCGCCGAGCTATTTCATCCGGCTGCCAGGCGATCGATTCTCGATCGGCCTTGCGGAAAGATTCTGTTCGGACGCTGGTTATCGCCCCAACTAGGAGAGGAATTAGTCGTTTGTCGCCGCGATAGGCAGCGGATTGAAATCCATTGCCACGGTGGCCAGGTTGCTCCCGGGGCGATCATCGCGTCGCTCATCGAGCGGGGGTGTTCGGCCCTCGAATGGCAGGACTGGGTGCGAGGGGCAACCGCCGACCCGATTGCCGCGGCGGCACAAATCGCGCTCGCAGCCGCCGCGACCGAGCGCACCGCGGCCATTCTCTGCGATCAGCTTGGCGGCGCCCTGCGCCACACGATTGATCAACTATCGCTCGTGATTCGTGACGGCAGAGTGCCGGCGGCTCTGGCACAGATTGATCAATTACTCGAATTCTCTGGCATCGGTCTTCACTTGGTAAAGCCTTGGCAAATTGCCTTCGCCGGTCGCACGAATGTGGGGAAAAGCAGCCTCATTAACGCACTACTTGGATACGAACGCGCGATCGTTCACGCCACGGCTGGCACCACGCGTGATGTGGTCACGGCCGCTGCGGCCATTGATGGCTGGCCTGTGGAACTTGCCGATACGGCTGGCCTGCGTGCTAGCAGCGATGAACTCGAGACGGCGGGTATCGGTCTCGGTCAGCGACGATTGACCAAGGCGGATCTGGTCGTCCTCGTTTTCGACCTGAGCGCCGCCTGGTCGGCTGAGGACGAGGCGCTTGCCGCCGCCTGGCCCGAAGCCTTGCGTGTGTTTAACAAGCGCGATCTGGCACAAACGGAAGCAATCGAAAAATCAACTCGGCTCACGACCAGCGCGCTAGCGGCCGAGGGATTGGACGATCTCGAGCGCGCGATTTCCGCACGTTTGGTGCCCCATGTGCCGACAGTCGGGCAAGCCGTTCCATTCACTATCCGACAGGTCGAAACCTTGCATCAGATCAAGCGGCACTTGCAATCGGGCCGATGCTCTGCGGCCATTGAATGGTTGATGTCTCCGACTTCGTGGGTAGACGTCGATTGCTAGCACTCCGGCTGGCCTAGGCGCAGCTTCGCCCGTGCGTCATACTTCGCCGCCATTTTCTCCAGGGCCGGGCCACCTGCTCATCTTTTTTGTGTACTCGGCTGATTGCTTTCCGGATGCAAATGGCCGCCCGGCCAACATGTCGTGGATAGTGGTTCAGGAGGAACCCGTCATGCGTTTCGACGTTCGTCAGCGTGCTCGGTGGGCGGCGCTACTGATCGGAGTTTTAGCCATCGGGCCAATGTCCTTGCCGGCCGCACCCATCGAAGATGAACCACCCGAACTTTCCGTGGAAGATGTCGATGTCTCCTCCGCGGACGACGCGAGCGACGAAGAACCCAGCGAGGGCGCCGAAGCCAACGACGCACCCGATAGCGAAGAACCCGCGGGCGATGATGTTCCCGAAGTGATGGAGGCGGAGTCGACCGATGAGCCGGCGACGGACGAGCCCGCGGAACCGCGGGATTCGAACACCGGCGGAGTCATAGACCTCGATGCACCCGCCCCGCTCCGGTCCGTTCCTCAGCAAACTCGGCAGGCCGCGGCCGAGGCAGAACCGGCTCAGGACGACTCACTTTCGATTGATGCCGCCAGTCTCGAGAGCGTGCAGCCTGGCAGCACGACACGACAAGAATTGCAGGCACAATGGGGAAAGGCGCGCAAGATCGAGAAGATCGTCGGAGGAGTACGCGCCACGTATCGCGTTAAGTCGTTGGATCTTGTGCGCGTGACAATCATCGACAATGTGGTCGAATCGATGGCAATCCATTTGAACAAACCGATGCTCGTCGAAGCAGTCGTCGGGCAATTGCAATTGGACGACATCGAGCCAGTCGAGGTGTTCGACGATAACGGCCAACTCTTGGGCCAGGTATTTCCCGAGCGCGGGATCCTGTGTGGCTTCACGCCCAAATCCGATCCGCCCCGCGTATTCGAAATTATCGTGGAACCGATCGATGCGCAGCCCTTTCTGGTTCGGGCTGAAGCTCGACTGCACGCACGATACCGAGATTGTTTTTCCGATCTCAAACAAGTCATTGCAATGGCTCCCAACACAGATCGGGCTCATTGGGTACACGCCGAATTGGCGCTGGCCGCCGGCGAACCGGCAACGGCGCTCAAATCGGCAGCGCGGGCAATCGAACTCGATCCGAAAGAGCCCGAATATCGCCTGACTTTGGCAAAAATACTTGCTTCCACAGGCGGCTATTCCCAAGCTATTGCCCAGCTTCGCGGTGTGGTGGAAGCAAAACATGCTTCGCCGCTATTGGTTGCCCGGGCGTATTGCCAATGGGGTGACTGCGTTGGGGCCACACAAGATCGCGATTATCAACAGGCACTGCAACTTCACATGCAGGCCATCAAACTGGTGCAGCCGCTCACTAGCAGTCCTCAGACGAGCACTCGCGGGGCGGCCAAGGAACTGCTACTCGATGCGAATCTGGCCGTCGCGCACGATATCGGTTGGGGACATTGGAATCAAAAATCCAAGGTAGTGCCAAAATGGCTCGATAAAGCCGCGGCAGTGGCCGAAGACATCGTGGCCCACGAGCAGGGCGCCGAAGACTTGCAACTCCGGGTCTCTGAACGGGCCGTGACTGCGCTGGCCGGCATCTCGGAGCCGCCGGATCCGATCAACTGGATTCAAAGCCTGACTTCGCTGGGAGCAAAGACGCTCGAAGAGGCCAAGGACCCCGTTTACAAAGCCCACATCGCCTGGCAGTTGGGCGTCGCGCTGAGTGATGGAGTGGAAATCGAAAATGCGCTTCATCATTCCGACAAGGCGCTGGAACTGGGCTTGTTGGCGATGACTTGCTTCGAGCAAGGCGCAGAGGCCGCCAAGCAGTTTCCGACCTATGACTTTTTGCGCGGGCGGCTGTATTATCGCCTTGGTGCTATTTTTGCAATGGAGCGCGCCGACCATAAGCAAGCCATCACCTGGTTCGAAAAGGCCGTCCCGCTGTTGGAAAGTCCCGTGCCGCCTTGCGCCTTGTTCGACCCGGCCCGACAGGGCGAAACCTTGGTTAGCATGGCGGTCTCATTCTGGGAGTTGAGCAATCGCCGCGAGGCCCTGCGATTGACGCGGGAGGGCGTGAAGCTCATGGAACAGGCGGCCGACGATGGCTTGATGAGCAAGTCGGCGCTAGCGATTCCTTACGGCAACCTGGCCAGCATGCACGAGCAACTGGGTGAATCGCAAGAGGCCCAAAGATTTGCCGATATGGCGGCGCGCTTGGAAACGCCGACCAAAAAATAGGCGAATTGCCTGGCTTCTGCGACACGCCGGCCTTCGGCACGGTTCTCTCCGCGGACCACCCCGCCTACAATTCGGGTAGTCCACAGCCTCCACTTAAAGAGATTCCGTGCTCTCGCGCATATTCCTGCTCCTGATCCTGCTGCCGCTCATCGAGATCGTGGTGTTGGTGTGGATCGCCAGCAAGACGTCTGCGGTGTTCGTGTTGCTACTCGTTCTGGGGACTGGAATTCTCGGCCTAACGCTGATGCGACGACAGAGCCTTCAGACCTGGCGCCGGCTCTCCGTGGATATGGAAACTGGCCAGATGCCGGCTGAATCGTTGGTCGACAGTGTACTGGTTCTTGTCGCGGGGGGACTGCTGGTGTTGCCGGGCGTGCTCACCGACGTCGCGGCGATTGCTTTGCTCTTTCCGCCATCACGCCGCGCGATCAAATCGCTATTCAGCCTTTGGCTGCAATCGCGTATCGCCACGATGCGCTTCGAGGCCCACGGCTCCCGTTTCGAGGACCACGATCGGATTATCGATGTAAAGGTCATCGAAAGCCCGCCGCAACAATTGCCACCTTGACTTGGGCGCGATGATTTTGACTTATTGATTTTGCCGTATCGATTACCGCTGGGCCGGATCCCAGTGAGGATATTCTTCGGGCAACACGAAACGCTGCAAGCGGCGTTGGCCGCGCAGGATCACGACTGACGACGGAACTCCCACCGGGAGTTCCGTTAGCAACTTGTGCAGATCATCAACGTTGGTCACGGGCTGATCACCCAGTGAGATAATCATGTCGTCGGGCTCGATCCCTGCCTGAGCAGCCGGGCCATTGGGCTCGACGGCTACGACTTCAACACCGGTCGGTTGCGTCAGGTTGAAAAAACGGGCCAAAGGTCGCGCGACGGGCACGTTGTGGCCGTGCAGACCCAGGTATCCGCGTACGACGCGACCATGCTGCATTAGTTGCGGCAGAATGTGCTTGGCTGCGTTGATCGGAATCGCGAAGCAGATGCCTTGCGCGGATTGAATGATGGCTGTGTTGATGCCGATCACCTGCCCGCGACTATCGACCAGCGGTCCGCCCGAGTTTCCAGGATTCAAGGCCGCGTCAGTTTGAATCACGTTGTCGACCAGGTGGCCCGTAATGCTGCGCAGCGTGCGTCCTAGTGCGCTAAGCACGCCGGCAGTCAGCGTGGAGTCGAATCCAAACGGGCTGCCGATGGCGACGGCCAGTTGTCCGACGTTCAGCCGCGACGAATCGCCGAGCGTGGCATAGGGCAGCCCGCCGGTCTGAGCAGCTTCGGCCTGGACAATCGCCAGATCGGTCCACGGATCGGCCCCCACGACGCGTCCGATTAGTTCGCGACCATCGTTCAACCGCACGCGAACTTGGGTGTTGCCCTGCACGACATGATGGTTGGTGAGCAGAAAGCCGTCGGGCGTGAACAGCACACCCGAGCCGGAGCCGCCGCGCTGGCCATTGCCGGCGCGAATGTTGACCACCGTAGGCATGACAGCCTGAGCCACGCGAACCACGACACGCGAGAAGGCGTCGAGCGCTTCTGCCTCGTCCGGTGCCGGACCTGAATGCTCGGGCTGGTCGGGTTCTAGCCGCTGGCTGTCATCATCACTAACGAATCGCGGGCGAAAGGACGTCATGATCGGCACTCCTGGTTGGTACGACGAATCGCACCATTGTAGCGCCACCAGTCAAGGCCCCGTTCTCCCTCGCCCTCCGAGAGAGGGTCGGGGTGAGGGCCGTTCGTATCGAATAGAGAACCTACTAATTCTCACTGTGGCACCGACGATCTTTCCTCATATCCGAATCGCCACTTTGCCGAAATGCGCACCCGATTCCATATACCGATACGCAGCCACGGCGTCTGTAAACGGGAAAACTCGGTCGACGATCGGTTTCATCTTACCGAGCGAGATGGCGCGATTCATGGCTTCGAACATTTCTCGCGAACCTACAAAAATACCCTGCACGCGGATGTTCCGCATCAGAATCGGTAGGGGGTTGACCTGTCCAGCGCCGCCAGTGAGCACGCCAATCAAGCTGATTTGTCCGCCGGCCTTGACGGCCTTCATCGACTGCGTGAGCGTGCCGGCTCCGCCAACTTCGATGACATAGTCAGCACCGACATTGCCGGTCAGCTCACGCACGGGGTCTTCCCACTTGGGCATATTCTTGTAGTTGATCCCATCCGAGGCGCCCAGCTCGGCAGCTCTGGCCAATTTCGCGTCGCTGCTCGATGTGGCAATGACGCGGGCCCCATGGAGCCGAGCGAATTGCAAGGCGAAGATCGACACGCCGCCGGTGCCTTGGGTCAGCACGACATCGCCCGATTTGAGCCGGCCCTCGCCGACGAGCGCGTGCCAGGCCGTCACGCCGGCACAGGGAAGGGTGGCTGCTTCTTCGTCACTCAAGTGCTCGCTGACGTGAACGACCCCCTCTTCGTGGATCGCCACGAATTCGGCCAACATGCCTTCGCCGCCGCCGCCCAATGCGGAGCGGGCCTTGGTGTCATCGATCTCGCCCGCGACCCACTTGGGCATGAAAGCGCCGGCCACTCGGTCGCCCGATTTGACGCGAGTCACCCCCTCGCCAAGTTTAACGACCTCGCCCACGCCATCGGAAAGCGGAACGCACGGCATACGCAATTTGGGGTTGTATTGTCCCTTGGCAACCATCAGATCGCGATAGTTGAGCGACCAGGCCCGCATTTTCAACAGCACTTGATACGGTCCGACGACCGGTTCGGGACGCTCGACGAGCTTGATGGAGTCGAAGCCAAAAGCCTGAATTTCGTATGCCTTCATAAAGGTTCCTTGCCAAGTGTGAGCCGATTCGCCTGACGTTTGAGTGATTGTGACGCGGGAGCCGTCATTGTGCAAAAAAATTGCCGCCACGGCGAGTGTTCAAGCATCAACAAACCGTTATCGTGGCAGATTCCCCTTCAGCCTGTTACGATTGAGCGAACCGCTAGAGTTTTCCTCCTTCGCGACCCCTTCGAGCCGCCTCTGATGTCACAAAACACGTTCGATCAACTTCAAGATCAGTTGGCCCACGCGGGCCCAGAAGCGGTCTTTCAGGCCCTGGTCGCACAATTGAAGGCGGACAAGAAGTTTCACGAACTGTTCGACACACTGCTGATGCAAACGCGGCACCGGCTGGGGCTGCCCGTGATTCTCAGCATGACGCTCGACGATCTGGCCGAACCACTGCGCACGCAAGTGGAAGACGCCTACCTGGCGGCCTGCCGCGAAGTGGGCACACTGCTGTTGGCCGAGGGCAAATTGCGCGAAGCCTGGATGTATCTGCGCCCGCTGGGCGACAAGGCGCAGGTAGCCGCAGCCCTGGAAAAGTCGGAGCCCAACGAGGAAAACCTGCAAGACGTGATCGAGATCGCCTTACACGAAGGGGTCGCCCCGGCGCTGGGTTATCAGCTGGTGCTCAAGAACTACGGCACCTGCAATGCAATCACGATGTTCGAAAGCGCGATGCTTAGCCGCCCTCGGGCCGATCAACAAGCCGCCGCGGGGTTGCTGCTAAGACATCTGCACCGCGAGCTCGTGGCCAACGTGCAGGCCGACATTGCACGTCAAGAAGGCAATCCGCCGAAAGAGTCAACGCTGACCCAATTGGTGCAAAATCGCGACTGGCTGTTTCTGGACAACAACTACCATGTCGATACGACGCACCTGGCCGCCACGGTTCGCTTCTCGCGATTGCTGGAAGAACCGGCCTTACTGGAACTGGCCCACGACCTGACCGAGTATGGGCGCCGACTTGGCAGCCAATTTCAGTTCGCCGGCGACGAGCCGTTCGCGGACATTTATCCGAGCCACGCATTGTTCTTTGCGGCCCAATTGGGCCGACAGGTCGACGAGGCTCTGGCGCATTTCCGTTCGCGGGCCCAAAGCGTCTTGGTCGACGAACAAGGGACAGCGGCGGCGGAAGTGTATATTGCGCTACTGGCTCGCTTGAAGCGCTACCCGGAGGCGATCGATGCCACGGTGGAATTCATTCCGGCCGGGGCTCGTTCGAGCGGATTCGCGCCCAGCCTGTTCGATTTGTCCCGCCTGGCCGGCAACTACGAACGGCTGATGAGCTTGTGCCGCGAGCGGGGCGACTTGGTCGGCTTTACGGCGGGATTGGTCGAGCAGAGTAGGGGGTAGGGATTGGGGATTGGGGATTAGAACTAAGATTACATTCCGTAAACCCTAA
>JAYVCO010000462.1:0-6213 GCA_043749935.1 Planctomycetia bacterium | reverse complement strand
GCGATCAGCTCCGGATCGACTGAGTCGAGCCAGATTTTCGTGCCGCTAGCAATCAGAGAGCGAAGCGGTGAATTCATGGGGTGGGTACTCTCGCGCGGTGAGAAATGCGAAAAGCGGATAGGTTGCGGTAGCTCAAGAGGTTCCAGCTAACCCCAGATGGCTTGGGTCCTTTTTTACCTCTTCCCCCTCAAAAGACAAGAGTTAGAACCACGACGCAGAAAAAGCTATCGGCTCCATTCCTGCGAAAAAGCCGCTAGCGCGGATCTGGGATTAATGGGAAGAATATTCCTTTTTCTTCGATTCTAACGATTATTCCTGTTTTGCGGGCGGCTCAGGGTCCGATTAGGCATAGGCGTAAATGCCAATCTCGCCATGGGGCCATTGGCAGCGACTGCTTGAAACAGCCAGCAAGGGAGATCCGCGGTGAAGTTGATTAGGCGAGTTTTGCTGCTCTGTGCGGTGCTCGTCGGGCCAGGCTCGTGGGCCATGGCCGAGGGAGCGCCGCGCGCTGGGGAAGCCGCCGCGTTCGTCAATGGCGGTGCCTCCGACAGTCCCGCGCTCGACCGATCGGCTACGAAGCGTGACGCAATGGTCCGGTCAGCCGGTTACAGCATGCAACCGCCGCAGGCTGAGGAGCCGATGTGGACTCACGGCGCTCTGGTTGAGGGTGACACGCCACCGCAGGGTGGCTCGTTTTCCGATCAGGACGGCTCGTTTTCTGAAGAACATTTCGCCGAACATGCCGAGCCATTCGGAGCAACGATGGACTTGGACGCTCCGGCCGCAACCGCCAGCTCCGGCGAGTGGCTGCGTAATGGCCATTGGTATACGCAACAGAGTGTGGTGTACATGAGCCGCTCGGTGAGCGTCAAGAATTCACCTGTTCTGGCAACTGATTTTAGCTCCTCGAACATCCCGCATTACCAAACATTTCTCGCCATTCCCTTGGACTTCGGCTTTCAGCCTGGGCTCCGCTCGACCGTGGGGCGCTACCTTGGACGGGATCCGAAAAACCGAGATCATTCAGTCGAATTCACATTCCTGGGCATGACCCAATTTCACACGGCGGGCAGCCTGACGGCCGTAGTTCCGGGTGGGCTCCTTTCCAACTTCTTGGATCCCGGAGCGAATATCCCGGCCTACAATCGCTCGGACTCGCAATCGTTTAACTATACGTCGAACTTTGCGAGCTTCGAACTGAACTATCGTATCGATCGCCGGCTGAATCGCGACAAGCTGGTGTACTCGCGCGACAGCACCTGGGTCCGTCAAGCCAAGCCCAGTTTGTTGCCGTCGCTGCTCGCAGGTATTCGTTACGTCTCGATCGACGAAGCTTTGAACTGGTTTGCCAACGCATCGTCCTTCGTCCCGGCGTCCACGGGTAGCTATCGCGTCAACACGCACAACAACCTGATAGGCCCTCAGCTTGGCTCGGATTGGTTCTATGAGGCCGCTGAATGGCGGCTGGGCTTGCGTGGCAAAGCAGGCGTCTTCGCGAACTTTGCCGACCAATCCAGCATCGTGAGAATTGTCGATAGTAATGGGACGCCGCTGTCTCCCAATCGCAATGAGCACGCCGAGCTGGACGTCCTGGACTTTGTCGGCGAGTTGAACGTCATTGGCAATTACCAATTCGCCCCCAACTTCGGGCTCCGCTTTTCCTATGACCTGATGTTTGTGACGAACCTGGCCTTGGCCCAGAATCAACTCACGTTTACGGTGTCCGATCCGCCCGTAATCTCCACCGGGCACTCGTTGTTCTTCCAAGGGGTCTCGCTGGGCTTTGAATTCACCCACTAAGTGAGCAATTCTTCCAACCCCCCAGCGACCTGATGGAAAGGCTTGCCAACCGGACGTAAGTAGCTGAGTTATCCTGGGTAAATTGCGGAATAAACAACGAACCGGGCACCACAGTCCAGGCAAGTTCGGCATAGACTCCAAGCGGCCAGGCAGGTACCCTGAATTCTCCGATTGCTCGAATTGCATGCTGGCTGGCCGGCGAGAGTTAAGAAGAAAGACTCTTGAGCCAGGCACCGGAAAATCTCGAGCGACGGTTTCGTCCAACCCTTGGCCGACGGGAAGCATGCACGAGTGCTAAACAAGTTTTTTCTTCGCCACAGTTTCAAAATCATCCTGATAGCGCTGTTCGTGCTGCCAGTAATGACTCGCGGTGCGCGCAAAACGTTGCAGAGCAACGACAATAACGTCCACGACTGGCTGCCGACGACCTACGACGAGACGCAGGACTTCAGTTGGTTCCAGCAGCATTTCGAGAACGAAACCTTCGTTTTGGTGAGCTGGGAAGGCTGCACGCTGGATGACCAGCGACTCGAGCTTTTGGCCAAAAAGCTGATGCCGCCCGTGCTGCCGCCGCCGGAAAATCCCGGCCCGCTGAAACAGCCGCCGAAAAAGGAATGGTACGAGGACACGGTCTTCTCCGGTTGGTTCTCGCGACCTGAAAAAACGGTGGACGCCTCGCGAGGCCCGCTGTTCAAAAATGTGGAAACCGGCCCCCGGCTGCTCAAGCGGATGCTGGAACCGCCAATCAACCTGTCCGAGAGCGAAGCCCACAAGCGTCTACAGGGTCTGTTCGTCGGTCCCGACAACAAGCAATCTTGCGCGGTCGTCACCTTGACGCCCGAGGGCAAACGCGACTTGCGGGTGACATTGGACAAGTTGTACACCCTGACCCAGGAAGTCGGGCTGCCTCGCGAGCGAATTCGCATGGGCGGGCCCCCGGTCGACAACGTCGCGATCAGCGTCGAGGGCGAAAAAACGCTCCTGCGGCTGTTCATACCCGCCGGCATCGTCGGCTTGAGCCTGGCGTTCTGGTGCTTGCGCAGCGTCCGCTTGACCATGATGGTCTTCGCCACGGCACTCTATGCCGGTGCGATCAGCCTGGCGATCGTCTATTACAGCGGCGCGACGATGAACGCCATTTTGCTGACCATGCCGGCCGTGGTCTACGTGGCGGGCATTTCGGGCGCCATCCATTTTGCTAACTACTATCGCGACTCGGTCGCCGAAAGCGGCGTCGACGGGGCGCCGGCACGTGCGATCAAGCACTCTTGGCTCCCTTGCACGCTCTCGGCCGGCACCACCGCCGCCGGGCTGATTTCGTTGTACACCAGCGACCTGATGCCGATCCGGTCCTTCGGCATCTATTCGGCAGCCGGCGTGATCGCCACGCTCGGGCTGCTGTTCTTGTTTCTGCCGTCCTGGATGCAGCTTTGGCCCATGCGTCCGCACAGCTTGTTGGATGGCGAACAGCCGAAACACGAAGACATCGCCCTCCCGGTCCGCTGGCGGAAATTCTTGCAAGGCGTGCTGAACCATTACCGCCTGGTGTTCGTCGGTTTGGCCGCCCTGATGGTGTTTTGCGGCATCGGCCTGACCAAGATCAACACGTCAATCAAACTTACGAAGCTCTTCTCGCCCGATGCCGAGATCATTCATACCTACGAATGGCTGGAAAAAGAGTTGGGCCCGCTGGTGCCGATGGAAGTCGTCGTCAAAGTCGATAAGGATTGCAATTTGAATCTGTTGGAGCGGATGCAAATGATCCGTCAGGTTCAGGATTCAATGCTCGGCATCAACGACATCGGCAATACGATGTCGGCCACGACGTTCGCTCCCTCGCTGGAGGTCAAGGGCATAGGCCATACAGCCACGATCAAGCGCAGCGTGCTCAACACGAAGCTCGAACAGCATCGTGCCGAGTATCTCGCCAGCGACTTCGTGGATCTCGACGGAGATACCGAGCTGTGGCGCATTAGTGCCCGAGTGGGCGCGTTGAACGACGTCGACTACGGCGAATTCAAAAACGACATCCGCGATAAGGTCGAGCCCGTACTGCAAATTTGGCGCGAAAAAATGACGGCGCGCGAGAAAGCCCGAAAAGCAACCCTTGGAACCGAACAAGCGCAGGAGAACCAGCAGGCAGCCGCCGGTGGAGTCCGCCAAGTGGCACTGTTCGACGCCGAGCCCACGGGCAACCTGGGGCTCGAGGCCGTCTATACCGGGTTGGTGCCCGTGGTCTACAAGGCGCAACGAGAAATGCTCAATGGGTTGGCCTGGAATTTCGTTACCGATCTGCTCACGATTGCCAGCGTCATGACCCTCGTGTTTTGGGACTTGTCGGCCGGCCTGATCCTGCTGATCCCGTCGGTGTTTCCGATGATGATCGTTTTCGGCATCATGGGCTGGCTGGGAATCGTGATCGACGTGGGCACGATCATGACGCCCACGGTGGCGTTGGGCGTCTCGGTCGACGACGTGGTTCACTTTCTGATCTGGTATCGCCGCGGTCTGTCGGAAGGCAAGACCCGCAAGGAATCGATCATGCTGGCCTACGAGGGTTGTGCTCGGGCCATGTATCAGAGTTGGGCGGTGCTGGGACTCGGCCTGGCCGTATTCGCTCTCAGCTCGTTTGTGCCTACGCAGCGCTTCGGCGCGCTAATGTTCACGTTGCTCACCGCGGCGCTGATTGGCAACTTGCTGATGCTGCCCGCCGTATTGGCCAGCCCTCTGGCACACTTCTTCGGACGCCGGTTGACCCGAGAGGCCGCCCGCAAGCAAGCGGGACTCATGCCAGGAACCGAAGCGGCCGCGACCGTCGGGGAAGTTTCGACGCTCCACCGCCGCGATACTTCGCACCGCGTGCGAACTTGAGCCAGGTCGAAGCACGAGGCCCTTGTCTCAGTCCGCGCGGCACAAGACCATCGCCACGGCTTGGCCCATCGAGGTCTGATTGAGCACCAACGCCGTGTGGCGGTTGGTGGCATGCGGGGCGCCTTGAACCACGTTGACCGGGCAGGCCGGGTCCGCGTGTTGGTAGTTGAGCGTGAACGGGATCTGTCCTGTCTGAAAGGCCGCCAGGCTGCCAATCAGTTCGACGGCGCCGGTTCCGGCTCCTAGATTGCCGAAAAAGCTTTTGAGCGCCGTGACGGGCACGTCGCCCAGCGTGTCGCGAATCGCGCGGGCTTCGGCTTTGTCGTGCTCCACCGTGCTCAAGCCGTGCGCGTTGACGTGGCCCAGATCTCGCGGTTCAATCTGCGCGCTGCGGAGACTTTGCGTGATGGCCGAGCGAATGGCGTGACCATGAAACGGCCGTCCGGGCGTGCAGGCTTCGTAGAAGTTGGCGCAACTCATGATGCGACCCAAGATTTTTGCCCCACGCGCTTCGGCGAATTGCCGGCTTTCCAGAATGAACGCCGCGGCGCCTTCGCCATAGACCATGCCGTCGCGATCGGCGTCGAACGGACGCGAGATCTGTGCCGGCTGATCTCGACGGCGCGAGTGGAGCCTATTGTCGCGGCAAGCCCAAGTCAGCGGGTGCAGTCGAGAACCGGTTCCGCCGACGATCATCACGTCGGCCAGCCCGCGCTTGATCACGTGCATCCCTTCGGCGATCGCCAACAGGCTGGAAGCCTCGGCCAGCACGATCGTATTGTTAGGGCCGCGTGCGTCGTGGGCGATAGCTACGTGACAGGCTGGCATGTTCGGCAAGTACTTGAGCAGCCAGAGCGGAAACATTTCGGCCATGGCCCGCTCGTCCCAACGATCGAACGCGAATTTTCCTTCGCTGATGCACGCGCGAAAAGCGTCGGCCAGTTCGTTCGGTTCGATCGGAATCATGTCCGCGCCGAATACGACGCCCAAACGGTCGGCATGCACCGCGGCCGGAACAATGCCAGCGGCCTGAGTAGCCATCTGAGCCGCCGCGAAGGCAAGCTGGATTTGGCGCGACATGACTTTCAGGCTTTTTCGCGGCGTCACGTAGAGCTTGGGGTCGAAGTCGACCACTTCCGCGCCGACGCGCACCGGAAACGCCTTGGAGTCGAAGATTTCCAGCGGGCGCACGCCGCTGGTGCCGGACGCAAGCGACCGCTCGACCGCGTCGTAGCCAATCCCGATGGGGCTGACCACGCCGATCCCGGTAATGACGACTTCCGGCGGCGATGAAATCATATCTGACAGGTCAGGCAGACCTTAGGAGCGTGCCTGGGTAAGCGGACGCCAAAAAAACATCTTGGATCTCCCTTTCGCCGGATCGCTCGGCGCGGCGCCGGAAAACTGGCGAGCGATTCTCGCAAAGGCCAACCGCATGGGGGGTTATGATCATGCGTATGGTATCTCCAAATCGCGCGTCGAACAAGGAGGCGTGATAACCACCTCTATTGAGTTTTTCAAGCTGCTCCAATTTGGGTATCA
>JAYVCO010000461.1:0-2089 GCA_043749935.1 Planctomycetia bacterium | reverse complement strand
GCGTCTGCACGATGTACAGACCTAGGCCGGTGCCGGTCTGGGTCCGTTCGAGCTCGTTGCCCAGGCGCACAAAGCGGCCGAAGATTTTGCGGCGCATTTCCGACGGAATGCCCGGCCCGTTGTCGGCGATGGTGGTGACGATGCCCTGGCCGTTGAGTTTGGCGTCGATCTCGACCTGCGGTCCCTCGCCGCTGTATTTCACCGCGTTGTCGATCAAATTGCGGAACAGAATTTCCAAATCCATCGGCTGGGCGCGAATCGTCGCCGCGTCGGTGGTCAGGCGAATGGCCTCGTCCGGCAATTGATACCGTACGCGGACCGCTTCGACGCAGCTTTGCAGCACGGCCGGCAAATCGACGTTTTCCAATTCGTCGTCCGCCGGGGGCTTGTCGGAACGGGCCGCGTCCAGCAGATGGTCGATGAGTGAATCGAGCCGCTCCAAATCCTCGAACATGAAGCGGTGAAAATCGGCTTGCTGCTGGTCCGACAACTTCCGCCGCTCGAGCGTCTGTAGATAGAGCTTCAACGAGGCGATCGGCGATTTCAACTCGTGCGTGACCGAGTCCATGAAGTTCGACTGCCGCTGGTTGAGGCGGATTTCCTTGATCGAAAGCACGAGGTACAGCACCGTGCCCACCAGCACCAGCAGCAAGAACGTCGTGCCCACGATGAGCATGGCCCAATACGGGCCGGGCGACGCGGCATTGAGCGCGCCGATCGCCGTGACGATAACCCAGCCCACGGTCAACAGGACCACAAGCACGATCATCACCACGGCCAGCGTAATCGGCCAGCCGAGAGAACCGCGTCGAAGCATGGTACGATGTTCAGCGAAAGGAGATTTGACCCCCCGATGGGGCACGGGTTGCGGACCGTCTAAATTGCAGCGAGGAATAACTAACACTAGCCCGACGCGCAAGCTAGTGGGATTCGGCCAACACAGGTGCCCCTCTCGCTTGCGCGTCGGGCTAGTGTCGAGCCTGGATCATTTCACTTCCCTTCTGACAGCTAGGCCCTCAGTCTAACTTACAGCAAGGCCCCGTGCAGTACGATTTTGGCCACGGTGAAATAGATAATTAGCCCGGTGACATCGACCAACGTCGCCACGAACGGCGCGGACGAGGTGGCCGGATCGAGGCCCAGACGTTTGAGCAGGAAGGGCAGCATCGCTCCCGCGACGCTCCCCCAGAGCACAATGCCCACCAGCGATAAGCCGACGGTCAAGGCGACCCGTTCCCAATAGATGCCATAATCGTACCAGCCGAGCCATTGCCAGAGGCAGATTCGCAACATGCCGACCGTTCCGAGAATGATGCCCAACGATAGGCCCGACACGAGTTCACGACGCAGGACCGAGAGCCATTGCTTGAGCCGAACTTCGCCGAGGGCCAACGCGCGGATCAACAGCGACGTGGCCTGCGAGCCGGAGTTTCCGCCGCTGGAAATGATCAGCGGCACGAACAGGGCCAGCACGACAGCGTGCGCGATCTCTTCTTCAAAATGGCCCATCGCCGTCGCCGTCAGCATTTCGCCGAGGAACAACAGCACGAGCCAGGTCGCCCGTTTCTTGACGAGCACGAGCCACGGCGAAGCCATGTACGGCTCGTCGAGCGCGCCCGGCTCGACGGCCCCCATCCGCAACACGGTGTGGGTTTGCTCTTCGACCATCGCGTCGATGGCGTCGTCCACCGTGATAAAGCCGACGATCTTATTTCCCTCTTCCACGACCGGCACGGCAAGCAGATTGTACTTGCTGACTTTTTGCACCACGCTTTTGCGGAGTTCGAGTGCGCCGACCGTCACTGGGTGCGAACGCATGATCTCGCTCACCGGGCGGTCGGGGGCGGCCATCACCAAGTCGCGGAGCGAGATGGCGCCGAGCAGGCGTTCCGTGCCCGGCTCGACGACGTAACAGGCATAGACCGACTCGCGATCCCGCGCAACCTGCCGAATTAGGTCCAAGGCTTCCTTGACGGTCATCGTCGGCGCGAGCCGCACGAACTCGGTACTCATCAACTCGCCGGCGGTGCCTTCCGGATATTTGAGTTGATGTTCGACTTCCTGACGGGCTTTGTTGCTCAGCAAGGGC
>JAYVCO010000460.1:0-4108 GCA_043749935.1 Planctomycetia bacterium | reverse complement strand
CTTCCCCATATGCGTACATGTCTCGTCACCGGCGGAGCAGGTTTCATTGGATCGCACATCGCCGACGCGCTCCTTGCGCGGGGTGATCGCGTCCGTGTTCTCGACGATCTGTCGACGGGCAATCCCGCCAACCTCGCCGCGATTCGCGACAAGATCGAGTTCATCCAGGGGAGCATCACGGACGAAGCGACCGTCGCCCGCGCGGTGAAAGGGGTCGATTGCATCTTTCACGAGGCCGCGCTCGCCTCCGTGCCGCGGAGCATCGAGCATCCGCTCGATACGCATGACGTCTGCGTGACGGGCACGGTCATCCTCTTGAACGAGGCGCAGAAGGCGGGTGTGCGGCGGCTGGTCTATGCCGCGTCGAGCAGCGCGTACGGCAACCAACCGCATGCCTCGAAGCGCGAGACCGATCTCGCGATGCCGATTTCGCCCTATGGCGCGGCCAAGGCGGCGGGCGAGCTATATTGCCAGGCCTTCGCGGCGGCCTACAAGATCGAGACGGTCTGCATCCGCTACTTCAACGTCTTCGGCCCGCGCCAAGACCCCAACGGCGAATACTCGGCGGTCATCCCCAAGTTTATCACGCTGATGCTCGCCGGCACGCGGCCCACGATCTATGGCGATGGGCTGCAATCGCGCGATTTTACATTTGTCGAAAACGTCGTACTCGGCAACCTCCTAGCCGCCGACGCCGCGAACGTGTCGGGCCAGGTGTTCAACGTCGCGATGGGCAACAGCGTCAACCTGCTGCGGCTGATCGAACTCTTGAACCAGCACTTGAAAACGAACATCCAACCGATCCACGCCCCGCCCCGAGTCGGCGACGTCCGCGACAGCCTCGCCGACATCACGCACGCCCGCGCGCTCTTGAACTACGAGCCGCGCGTGCAATTTGAAGAGGGTCTGCGGCGGAGCATCGACTATTATTTGTCGGTGGTGAAGAAAGGCTAACACCCCTTCGTCATTTAGCCGCCCCGCTCGTCGGGGCGCGCGTGACACTTCTCTCGATTAGAACTTACCCGAGAACACGATTGTTGGCTTGGTTGAGTAGGTAGCTCCGTGTTATCATCGTGGATAGGAGATCACCACATGGGCTATCAGTTTCCCCCTGACTTGGACAAGCTGGTCCGCGAGCAGATGGCGACTGGCAAATATCGCTCGGAAGATGACTTGCTCCGCGACGCCCTAACTTTGCTAAACGAGCATCCATGCGTCATAGCTGACGATGATCCAGGCGTTTTAGTGGGCGTTCAGAGAGGGCTTGACCAGATGCAACAGGGTTTAGGCCGACCGTTTGAAGAGTTCGACGCCGACCTTCGCACCAAATACCACTTCGACCACGGCACCTAGTTTTCACGGCGATTCTCAGCAGCGTCCAACGCTCGCAGCAAGCTGAAATCGCCATCTGAATTTGCCCACTTCTGGTCGTACGCAGCAAGGAATAAGTCTCGGATCGTCGCCTCGTTCAAATTCTCTCCATAGTAAATCAGTGAATGCGGCACGTTGTGGATTGCATCGCCAAGATCCGAGAGCTGTTCCTGGCAAATTGTGTCGGCGCAGTTTCGCATGAACCACGACATGATAAAGAAACTCGATCGCGGCGCTAAAATATGGCTCAGGCGCGATATTCTTGGGTTTGTCCATGATTGCGATTCCGTCACTCCAGTAGAATTTCGATATAACAATTATCGAAGCGGCTAAATCTTCCGTTCACTTCTTCCCCACACACCACAAATTCGCCCGGCCCTTCAGATAGATCTTTCCATTTGCGACCGCGGCCGAGGCGGACGAGCCGTCGTTCAAGTCGTTGGTCGCGACGACTTCATATTTCGGCCCGGACTTTAGCACAAAAGTCTTGCCCGCGCTGGCGAAATAAACAAAACCGTCGGCCGTGGCGAAGGGGCTGGCCTGCGTCGATGCGCCGTCAAGCCGCTGTGAATAGGCTTCTTCGCCGGTCGCCATGTTGATGCACCGCACCACGCCCGGATTGTGCATCCGATAGAGCCATTCGCCGGAGATGACCGGCGACGACAGCCCTTCCGGGATATTGGCGATTTTCCATTTGATGTGGCTCTTTGTCACGTCTCCCACCCCGGTCGGATCGACGGCGTAGCCCGGCCCGCCGCGCCCGCTGTCGGTATACACGAGTTTTCCGTCGTAGACCGGCGAGGGAACGTCCCCCTTGGCCTGACACGACCACAGGATTTCGCCGCTCGCCGGGTCGGCGGCCTGCAACGCGTTCGACGCGGCGATCAGCAACTGCGGCCGATCCTTGACCTTCAGCAGCACGGGCGTCGTATGGTCGAACACGACCGTCGGCCGCTTCTGCTCCCACTTCACCTCGCCGCTTTTGCGGTCGAAGGCCGTCAGCGTCGAGGCCTTGTTGTTCTTGTCGCACAGGAGCAGCACGGTGTCTTGATACAGGATCGTGCTGGACGCGAACGCGACGTCGATGTCCTTGTAGTTGGCGAAGTCGTGCCGCCAGAGCAGCTTGCCGTCGGCACAATTCAAGGCCGCGATCGTCGCCGAGCCGAATGCAACGTAGAGCCGCTCGCCGTCGGTGCAAGGGGTCGGCGCGCAGTAGCCGCCGCGCAGATCGGTCAAGAGCCACGGCTCCCGGCGGCACGAGCACGTCCCAAAGCTGCTTGCCGTCGGCGGCGGCATAGCACGTCACATGCTGCTCGGGCGGTTCTTTCTGTGTGGCCTTCTCCGGCCACGAACAGGTCATTACGAAAATCCGATCACCCCACACGATCGGGCTGGACTGATTCAAGTCCGGCTTGCCGTTCGAGACCGTGTGCGGCAGCGGCACTTTCCACAGGACGTTCTCGTCATCCTTTCCGCCCCAGGTGGTCGGCAGCCCACTCTCGGTCGATTGCCCTTGCCCCGTCGGCCCGCGATATTGGGGCCAGTTCTCGGCATGCAGCGGCGCGACCGCCGAGAATACGGCCAGAGAAACCAAGCTCAGGATTACGACGCACGAGGCAAAATAACGGCGCATCGACAGAACTCGCGGATGCTAATGAGGAAGTCGCGCTCGAGCGACGGACACAACCAGAATAGTTTCACGGCGGCCAAGAAGCAAGCAGAAAGCAAACCCGTGACATCTTCTGCGCGGGATGTTACGATGCTTTTCCGCATCGGAATATTCGCCCATCCTTTAGCCCACCCAACAGGACTCCCGCCATGTGCTTGCTTGCCCGTTTTGCAGTCACTTTGTTTCTGTTCGCGATTCCACTCGCCGTTCGCGCCGCGGACGATTACAAACTTGGTCCGGACTCACAGCGCAAGGAAGGCGTGTCGCAAGGAAAGGTCACGAAACACCATTGGACGAGCAAGATTTTCGACGGCACCGAACGGGACTATTGGGTGTTCGTTCCGGCCCAATACGACGGCAAGACGCCGGCCTGCGTGATGGTTTTTCAGGACGGCGGCAGCTACGTGAAGGAGGACGGCCAGTTTCGCGTGCCCGTCGTGTTCGACAACTTGATTCATGCGAAGGAAATGCCGATCACCATCGGGATCTTCATCAACCCGGGTGAATTCCCTGCCCGCGACGACAAGAAGCCCGTCAGCAATCGCTCGTTCGAGTACGACTCGCTCGGCGACCAGTACGCGCGGTTTCTGCTCGACGAGATGTTGCCCGAGGTCGGCAAGGAATACAAACTGACCGACCAGGCCGCGGGGCGCGCGATCGGCGGGATCAGCAGCGGCGGGATTTGCGCGTGGACGGTCGCCTGGGAACGGCCCGACGCCTTCAGCAAAGTTCTGACCCATGTCGGCAGCTTCACGAACATTCGCGGCGGGCACGTCTATCCGGCCCTGATTCGCAAGACTAAGCCTAAACCGATCCGCATCTTCTTGCAGGACGGATCGGAGGATCTGGACAACGAGCACGGCAATTGGCCGCTCGCGAACCAGGAGATGGCCGCGTCGCTCAAGTTCGCCAAGTACGATTATCAGTTCGAGTTCGGCCACGGCAAGCACAGCGGCAACCACGGCGGCGCGACCCTGCCCGACTCGGTCCGCTGGCTGTGGCGCGATTATCCCGGCGTCGTGAAGAAAGCGGAGTAGGCGCGATTAATCCGCCGGCAAATACTATCTG
>JAYVCO010000459.1:0-10893 GCA_043749935.1 Planctomycetia bacterium | reverse complement strand
GGCAAGGCCGACGTTCAAAAGACGGTGTTCACGGGCTTCGGGCGCAGCAACGTGCAAGGTTTGTTCAATAGTTTTCAATGGGGCCCAGACAACCGCATTCACGGCGCCACGAGCTCGAGCGGCGGCCTGGTGACGCGCCCCGATGTGCCCGGTTTCAAGCCGATGTCGCTTTCGGGTCGCGACTTTTCGTTCGACCCGCGCACGCTCGATATCCGGCCCGAAAGCGGAGGCGCCCAGCATGGCATGACGTTCGACGATTGGGGTCGGAAGTTTCTTTGCTCCAATAGCGACCACATTCAAATGGTAATGTTCGAAGATCGCTATTTGGCCCGAAATCCAGCGGTCACGGCGCCCAGTTCGCGAATGAGCATCGCCGCAGACGGTCCGCAGGCCGAAGTGTTTCGCATCAGTCCCGTTGAACCATGGCGCATCGTGCGCACGCGGCTGCGCGTCACGGGAGCTGCCGTCGGACCGGTCGAAGGTGGCGGTCGAGCGGGCGGCTATTTTACTGGCGCCACGGGCACAACGATCTATCGGGGCGATGCATTTCCCGCTGAATACGTCGGGCAGTCGTTCACTGGCGACGTGGGCAGCAACATCGTACATCGCAAGATCCTCGAGCCCGATGGCGTGGGCTTTATCGCCCGCCGGGCCGATGCCGGCAAGGAGTTCGTGGCCTCGACCGACAACTGGTTTCGGCCAGCGCAGTTCTCGAATGGACCGGACGGGGCACTCTACATCGTCGACGTTTACCGCGAAGTCATCGAACATCCACTGAGCTTGCCACCCGAGATCAAGCAGTTTCTCGATCTCACCAGTGGTCGCGACCGTGGCCGCATTTACCGCGTCGTGCCGGATGGATACAAGCAAAAACCACAGCTGCATTTATCCAAGGCATCAACCGCGGACCTCGTGGCTCAATTGGAAAACCGCAACGGCTGGCATCGCGACACTGCGGCTCGCCTGCTGTTTGAACGTCAAGATCGCGCGGCGATCCAGTCTTTAGAAAACCTAACGGCTCAATCGAAGTTGCCGCAAGCTCGCGCGCAGGCGATGGACTGCCTGGCTGGCCTGAAAGCTTTGTCGCCCTCGATAGTGCTCGCTCGATTGGCCGATGATGACTCACACGTGCGCGAACACGCCGTGCGAATGTCGGAATCCGTGGCTCAAGCTTCGGCCGAGATTCGAGCCAAGCTGATTGCAATGGCCAGCGATTCCGAGATGCGAGTGCGTTATCAGTTGGCTTTCACGTTGGGAGAATTCAAAGACCCGGTGCGCACCACGGCTTTAGCCGGAATTCTGCGCGGGGATCCCGCGAACCCGTGGATTCGCCTAGCGGTGTTCAGTTCTCTGGCCGAAGGCGCCGGCGAAATGTTCGCAGCATTAGCTGCAGACAAGAAATGGCGTTCGAGCGATGCGGGCCGTGGCGTGTTAACCGAAACCGCCAAGTATATCGGCCGGCAGAATCGCCCTAATGAACTTGCCAAGGTATTATCCGCGGTCGAGTCGTTCTCAGCCGACGAAGCGGCCTTAG
This sequence comes from Planctomycetia bacterium, assembly GCA_043749935.1. GTDB lineage: Bacteria > Planctomycetota > Planctomycetia > Pirellulales > PALSA-1355 > PALSA-1355. The sequence continues at coordinate 9,359 of JAYVCO010000459.1, read as the reverse complement.
CCACTGCCGTCGTCCGTGGTCTGGGCGAGGGGATGGCCAAAGCGCCGGGTACTTTCCAGAAAGAGCTGGCCGCGCTCCGCAGCGCGAAAGGCGAACAGATTCTGGTGAGCATGCTCGCGACCGCCCGGCAGCAAGCCGCCGACGAGCAGTTGCCCTCAGCTCAACGGGTGGACGCAATTCGGATGTTGGCGCTGGGCACTTTCGCCGATTCGGGCAGCGGACTCATCAGCCTGCTGTCGAATCGTCAACCGCAGGACGTGCAGGCGGCCGCTCTGACCACGTTGGCAAAGTTTTCCGAAGCCCCGATTGCAAGCGCACTCATCGAAGCCTGGCCCACGATGAGCCCTCGATTACGATCGGCCGCGACCGAGGCCATCTTTTCGCGTGGCGAGTGGATTAAGGTGCTGGTTGAAGCAGCCGAAAAGGGCTCGCTCTCGTTGGCGGACCTCGATCCGGCTCGCCTGCGCGTGTTGGAAAATCACTCCAATTCGGCGATTCGCAGCCGCGCTCAACCGCTGTTGGCCAAGATCAAGCTGGGCCGGCGCCAGGACGTCGTCGAAGCCTACCGCGGTGCGTTGACGGCGCGGGGCGATATTTCTCGCGGGCGTCAGGTGTTTCAAAAGGTATGCGCGGCTTGCCATCGCTTGGAAGGAGTCGGTCACGAAATCGCCCCCAACCTGGCCAGCTTTCGCAATCGGGGCGCCGAGGCGATTCTGGTCAATGTGTTGGATCCCAATCGAGAAGTGAACCCGCTGTATCTCAACTACGTGGTGATCACGCAGGACGGCCGCTCGATGACGGGCCTGATTGCTTCCGAAACCGCCAACAGCATCACGCTTCGCCGGGCCGAAGACATCACCGACACCATCGAGCGCAGCGAAATCGAGCAGTTTCGCTCCAGCGGCCTGTCGATCATGCCGGAGGGAATGGAAAAACAAATCGACCAGGCCGCCATGGCCGATTTGCTGGCATATCTATTGAACGCCCTTTGAACGTGAGGATCTCATTGAGCGACTCCTCGATATTTACAACTCAGTCGCGACGCGATTTTTGTCGCGCTACCATCGCCGCGGGCCTGAGCCTTGGCTTTGCCAGCGGCGCTCGGCCGGCTGTGGCCGCGCAATTTCCGCCGGGCCGTTATGTCGACGTCCATACGCATCTGGGTCAGACATGGAACAGCACGCAACCGCTTTCGGCCGACGTGCTATTGAAGTGGATGGATAGCGCGGACGTGGCCCAGGCGGTTGTGTTGCCGTTGGTTTCGCCCGAGTCATCGAGCTATCCGCTGACGACCGATTTCGTCTTGGCGCAAACCAAACCGCATCGCGACCGGCTGATTCCGTTTTGCAGCGTGGATCCGCGCACCAGCTATACCGGCGGCCGGCGCGGGCTGGTCGACATGCTCAGAAAATATGTCGATGAAGGAGCCAAAGGTTTTGGCGAGCACAAGCCGGGCGTCAGAATCGACGATCCGCGCAACATGACCATCTATTCGGCCTGCGGCGAATTGAAGCTGCCGATCTTGTTTCACCTCGATGAGCAGCGAAACATGGATGCGCCCGGGCTGCCGGGCTTGGAGAAAGCACTCAAGGAGTTTCCGCAAACGCAATTCATCGGGCACGGTCCCGGCTGGTGGGCGTCGATTTCTGGAGATGTGAAACAGGCCGAGCTGGCTGGGTATCCCGATGGCCCGGTCGCGACGGGCGGAGCCATTGATACGCTAATGGATAAATATCCTAACCTGTTTGGCGATCTTTCGGCGGGCAGCGGCGCGAAGGCCATCTCGCGCGACATGACCTTTGGTCGCGAGTTCTTGGTTCGCCGCGCCGACCGGTTGATGTTTGGCACCGATTTTCTCGCGCCCGGCCAGGAAGTGCCCCAATTGAATTTGTTCCGGCAGTTGCAGCTTCCCGCGGACGTGCAAGCCAAGATTTTTCGGGACAACGCCCGCACGCTGTTGCGATTGGCATGACGAATGCGACTACTAGGCGACTTTCAATCCTTTTGATACGAAAGTATTCACATGTCCCACCGCATTCGTCCGTCGGCCTTGTGGTTTTTGATTTGCTTGTCTGCGCTGCCCTGCCCTGCACTGGCCGACGGCTGGAAGGCGGGCGTGGCGAAACAAAGGATCACGCCGCAGGAATCGATGTGGATGGCCGGATATGGCAGCCGCAACCATGCCTCGACCGGATTTCTCAATGATCTCTGGGCAAAGGCGCTCGTGCTCGAAGATCCTCAAGGCGGCCGGGTGGCGATCGTCACGCTCGACCTGGTCGGCATCAGCCCTGATCTGGCAGATCCGATCAAGGGTGAATTGGACAAGAAATACCAGCTCACTCCCGCGCGTGTCGCGCTCTACTGTTCGCACACGCATAGTGGCCCGGTCGTGGGGCACAATCTGCCAGTATTGCACTACGGCCTGATCGACAAGGAGCAGCAGCAGCTCGTCGATCGCTACGCCGCATACTTGAAACAAGGCGTCGTCGACCTTGTGGGCCGCGCCAGTGGTGCCTTGAAGCCGGCTACGATTTCCTGGGGCCAAGGGCAGGCGACTTTCGCCGTCAACCGTCGAAACAACAAAGAGGCCGATGCGCCGCGGCTGCGGGCGGATGGACAATTGCAAGGTCCGGTGGATCATGCCGTTCCGGTGCTCAAAATCGCCGACGACAACGGAAAACTCGTGGCGGTCCTGTTTGGCTATGCCTGCCATGCAACCGTGCTCGACGGTTACGAGTGGTCGAGCGATTACCCGGGCTTTGCGCAAAGCGAACTCGAATCGCAGCATCCGCGCTGCACCGCCCTGTTCTTTGCCGGCTGCGGAGCCGACCAGAACCCGTTGCCTCGACGAAAGACGGAACTGGCCCAGCAGTACGGCCGCGAACTGGCCGAGTCGGTCAATGCCGTGCTGAAGGAAACCCTTGAGCCGCTCTCTGGCACTCTGGAAGTTCGCGCGCAGATGGTCGAGCTCCCTCTGGCCAGTGTGCCGAGCACCGAGGAAGTCGCGAAAGACGCCCAAAGTTCGGATCGTTATGTAGCAGCGAGAGCCCAACGGTATTTGAAAATGCTATCCAAAGACAAACAGGTTCCAGCATCCTATCCCTACCCGATTCAAGCCTGGCGGCTTGGCCCCAAATTGATCCTAGTCAACCTGGGCGGAGAAGTCGTGGTCGATTATGCGCTGCGGATCAAGCAGGAGCTCGGTGCCGAGCGGACTTGGGTGGCCGGGTACGCCAACGATGTGATGGCCTACATCCCATCTCGCCGGGTGTTGTTGGAAGGTGGCTATGAGGGAGGCGGCGCTATGGTGTATTACGGCCTGCCCTCGCCCTGGACGCCTAGCATCGAGGAATCGATCGTCGGTGCGGTGCGGGGACTGGTTCCGAATCGCGATTAAGTTTGGGTTTCAATTCCCAGGCGTTACAATTGTGCCGCATTGACATTCCGGGCGCACTTGGATTTCCTCGCCGGGCCCCGAACACCTATCACGAGATCACGCCATGCGTACCACTTGGACCTTCAGCTCCGCGGGACAAATCATCTTTGGTGCCGGCGCGGTTAGCCAACTGGGCGACGTGGTCCAGCGACTTGGGCTGAAACGCGTGTTGATCGTGACGGATGTCAAATTGGTGGCAGCCGGCATCTACGACGAAGTGAAATCGTCACTCGGTGCGCTCGCGACTCTCGACGTGTTTGCCGGTGGTGAGCCCGAACCGTCGCTGCGCGTCTCCGAGCAATGCATCGCTCACGCTCGCGAGTTCAAGCCCGATGGATTGATCGGCTTGGGCGGCGGCAGCAACATGGACCTGGCCAAAATGTCTGCAACCGTGCTGGCTCACGGCGGCACGCCGCGCGACTATGTCGGCGAAGACAAGATTCCCGGTCCAATCCTGCCATTGATTTGCATTCCCACGACGTCGGGAACCGGCAGCGAGGTATCGGCCTCCGGCGTGTTCACTGACAAGGACAACCACATCAAAGTCGGCGCGATGAGTAATTATCTGCGGCCGCTGGTGGCGATTGTCGATCCGCGGCTGACGCTCTCGTGCCCCAGAAAAGTCACGGCCGATAGCGGCATTGATGCCATGACCCACGCGATCGAAGCTTTCACGGCGGTTGATAACGCCGATTTCCCCTTGCCGCCCGGTCATACTTCGCTTTATCAGGGTCGTCATCCGTTGGGCGATTGTCTGGCGGAAAAAGCCATCCAAATCATCGGTGCCAATTTGGTGCGAGCGGTCGAGCATCCGGCCGATCTGGCGGCGCGCGAGGCGATGTCGTTGGGAGCGATGTTGGCCGGTCTGGCGTTTTCCAATGTTGGCGTGGCGCTCGTTCACGCGCTCGAATATCCCATTGGCGGAGCGACCCACTGCTCGCACGGGGCCGGCAACGGCATGCTGCTTCCCTACGTGATGCGATACAACCTGCGGGCCCGGCAGCGAGAGTTTGCCAAAGTCGCGCAATTGTTGGGCGAGGACGTCTCGAAGTTAAGCGAGGTCGACGCCGCCGAGCGAGCCGTCGTGGCGATCGAGAAGCTGAATCGCACAATCGGAATCCCCGCTCGACTGAGCGAGCTTGGCGCCAAGCGCGAGCAGATTCCCGATTTTGCCGCTAAAGCGCTGGGAATCGCCCGTCTGATTCGGGTCAACCCGCGAGTGCCGAACGTGCCTGAGATGATCGAATTACTGACCGAAGCCTACTAGTCTAGCGCCAATATTCTACAAGGGAACGACGATGAGCAATCCCAGCCGCCGCGAATTCATCGAACAAGTCGGCTTGGCCTCGGGTCTGGTGCTCGCAGGCTACGGGACCACGGCGCGAGGTTTTGCGGCCAATGAAACGCTGAACATCGGTTGCATCGGCACCGGAGGTCGCTGCCAGCAGTTGATGCACGCGCTCAAACAAATCTCGGGCGTGCGCGTTACGGCTGTCTGCGACGTTTGGGATCAGAATGTGGAAGCCGGCAAAAAACTGGCGGATCCGAATGCGACGGCTACGAAGAATCACCACGACCTGCTCGCGCGAAGCGACGTCGATGCGGTGATCATCGGAGCGCCCGACCATTTGCACGTGCCGCTCACCGTGGATGCGTGTGCGTCTGGAAAGGACGTGTATGTCGAGAAGCCGTTGACGCACGAACTGAGCGAAGGCGCCGCGGTCATCGCCGCGCAAAATCAACACAAGCGCATTGTGCAAGTCGGCACGCAGCAGCGTAGCATGCCACACTTTCAACGGGCGTACGAGATCGTCAAGTCGGGTCAGTTGGGCGATATCCATAAGGTCCACCTGACTTGGAACCGCAACACGCCCCGTTGGGCGCGCACCCAATACAACATCGACCCTAAAACCGTCGATTGGCAGCGCTTTCTGGGCAGCACGCGGCCCCAGCCGTTCGAGGAATATCGCTTTCGCAACTGGCGTTGGTTCTGGGACTTTGGCGGCGGCATATTGACGGATCTGATGGTCCACTATGTCGACGTCGTCCATTGGTTCTTGGGTTTGGAGCACCCCGAGGCCGCCACGTCGATTGGAGACACGTTCAAGGCTCAGGGACTTTGGGAGACGCCCGACACGGTGCAGACATTGTTGCGCTATCCCGATCGCGATTTGCAGGTGTATTTCGAAGGGACGTTCGTCAATGCGCGCAACGGGGCGATGTTGGAGTTCATGGGCAGCGAGGCGACTTTGTATTTGGATCGCGGGCGCTACGAGATCCATCCGGAGCGTAACAAGAAGATCCAACCCAGCGAGCTGGTGCTCGGCAGCGGCCCACGCGGCGCCGATTTTTACGACGAACCGAAGAGCGAAGTCTTGCACCTGGCCAATTGGATCGAATGTGTTCGCAGTCGGAACAAACCCAATTGCCCGGCAGAAGCGGGTGTCAGTGCCGCCTCGGCGGCCCACCTGGCCAACCTCGCTCTGCGCAGCGGGCAAGTGGCGCACTGGAAGGCCTGAGATTGTTGTCGCCGCAATCTCATTGCGCCAGCAGCAACAGGGTTTTGAGAATCAGGATGCAACTCGGCCCGTGCGTGATTTCGCTATCGAGAACCATCTGAGCGGCTTTCGCCAGTTGCACGGGATGGCAACGGATTTCTTCAGTCCCTTCCAAGCTTGTCGGCCCGAAGTTTAGGCCGCGCGCCAAAAACAGCCGCGTTGGCGAAACGACCACCGACGTAAACGGATCGCAGACGCCCAAGTCGATCCACTCTTTGGCTGTGATACCCAGTTCTTCTTGAAGCTCCCGCCGCGCCGTCACCTCTGCTTGTTCGTCGGGTTCGATGCCGCCGCTGACCACCTCGACCGTGACGCGGCCCACGCCGTAATGGAATTCTTCCGTCAAGTAGACCATCCCCTGATCATCCATCGGCAGCACCGAAACTCCCGACTTGAGCCGCAAAATGCAATGCGTGCCCGGCTGGCCGTCGGGGCGAATCACCTCGTCACGATCCAGTGCAATCCAGGCATCGCGGTAAACTTCTTTACGTGCAGAATTTGCCACGGTCCATGGAAAGTGGGGAACGTCACAGTCAAAGCCTCGGAGGTTGTCTTGGAGCGGCGATGAGCGGGGCTAGTGTTGCCCAATCTTACTGGTCGATTGGCCGATCGGCCAGCCGGGTTGTCGCGGTCTGGCGCGCGAGATTCGCCAGCGCGATTGCGGCCGCTTGGCTCGCGTGCCGATCGCTCAGCGTTCTTTGCGTTTGAACTGAGCGTCGTTCTCTTTGAGAAACGCCCGCAGATCGTCGGAGAAATCGAGCAGCCGCTCCCATTGCTCGATGTAGAGCGTCACCGGCATGCGCTGCAGCCCATAGACGCTCAGCGCTCCCTTGGCGCTGACTTTGCAATAGAGCGTGCCCCGCTTGGCCGTGTCTGCTTCTGCCAATAGCTTGGAAGCTTCTTCGACCTTCAATTCACCGGCGGCGAGCTTCGCCAGGATCTCTTCTTTTTTCATCGACATGCTTTCTCCGCCGACTTTCGCTGTCGACTGTTAGCCGTTCACGCGACGCGCGCGTTGACACGTCGCAGCAGCGGTCCGGGTTGTTGGCCAGGTAATAAACCGCTGCCTGGCCGGTAGGCCAGTTGCACGTCGATATTTTCCCACAAAACCAGCATGTCGGCAATCCGGGTCATGGCTCGAATGTCGCCGTCTTGCGATACGACAAATCCCAATGATCCGGGCTTGTCGAAGCAATAGCGCATCATGGCGCGATGACGCGTGCCGTACTGTGTCAGTTCGGAAAGACGCAACAGCTTGGGGTCGGCGTGCGAGTCGCGAGCCACGTGGATGTCGCTCAGCAGGTTGTCGGTGCGTACTTCGACGCCGAAACCATGAACCATCATGCGCTGATCGAGCAGCACGAACCCGTCGACGCACGATAGCGACGCGATGAAGCGGATCGCTCCGAGCACTTCGTTTTTGTGCTCGCTCAGTGCCCGCACGCTTTCTCGAGGGTGCATGGCGTAGGAAACCACGTCATGGGCTTGGGCCTCCGAATACGCGGCAGCAGCCTCGCGCGCCGCGGTGAATTGGCTTTCGACCATGGCTCGCAACGACTTGAGCAGCCGGTCGTAGCCGATCTTATATTTGACGTTCAAGCCGTCGAGCGACATTTGCGGTGCGATCAAAAGCCCGCCGCCATGTCGATAGTGCTGGATATTCATGAGAATGCGGCAGATCGAATTGAGCCACCGCATGAGCAGTTCAGTCTCCAACTGCGCGCGCGGAACCGTCGCACTGTCGTCGACCTCCGAATCGTTCAAATAGTTTCGCAGATAGCCCGACAGCATGTCGTGTACCGGACCCGACCAAAGCACGTCGTGATATTCCTCGACGAGCGTGTTCTGTTCGAGGCTGCCGATGAGCGTTTCGTTTTGATAGACCGAGATATTGCCTACGCCCGTGATCGTGGCCTGAAACAGCCCGGGTCGATCGGTCGTGGTGGACGCTTCGAGAGTGATGTATTCGCTGTGGCGCGGCTCCTGGTCGACCATGCCCCAAATGAACAGCTTGTTTTTCTTGTCCCGGAATACGGCCAACGATGAAACTGCCGGATCGGCCGCTCGGGCTAACTTGGTCAGCGTTCGCACGTCGAACGGCAGCGGCCGCTCGAACGGAACATGGCTCCAGCAATCGGCCGGGCGCCGCACTGGGAACTCGTCGTGCCGCTGATCGGGATCGACATAATTGACCGTGCAGAGAATGGGCCGGCCTTCGTCGGTCTTCAAGCTGGCAAAATACAGAGTCTCAAGCAGCCTGGTAAGCACAGCCTCGGGCGGGGTATCGCCGCGGTCGTTGCGCAAACGGGTTGAAACCAGCTTCGCAAGATGGCCAGGATATTGGGTCGTTCGATCAATCATCAGGCCTTGCCAGGAGATGCTATCATCGGCGGAGCTATCGGGAGCCTGGGGACTATCCAAAAACCGTCTCCACAGGTCAAGAGCGAATGCGCCAGCGACAGTTTCTTCGACACCATAAGTGCCCGTACTTCAGCGGGTTCGCGTGATCGAGAAAGTTTCTTCTTGTCTTGCTGCCCCGCCCAAACTGGCTCACTTTGGGGGCATGGCTATAATCCGGGCTAGAACCTATCTCAAATCAATTGCTCACCCAGTAGCTGCCCCATGAAGTCGCAAACCGAGTATTTGACGTTCAACCTACCGGCTCGTATGCAGTTCGTGAACATCACTCGACAGGTCGAAGAGGTGGTCCGCAAGAGCGGGGTGCAAGAGGGGTTGGCGCTGTGCAACGCCATGCACATCACTGCCTCGGTGTTCATCAACGACGATGAGTCGGGACTGCTGCACGACTATGCCGTGTGGCTGGAGAAGCTGGCACCGTTTGACGCATCGCCCGAGCGCTATCAGCACAACCGCACGGGCGAGGACAATGCCGACGCCCACCACAAACGGCAAATCATGGGGCGGGAAGTCGTTGTCGCCATCACCAAAGGTAAGTTGGATTTCGGGCCGTGGGAGCAGATCTTTTACGGCGAGTTCGACGGTGGCCGCCCGAAGCGCGTGCTGGTCAAAGTCCTCGGCGAGTAAGCTTCCATTTATATCCGGCGCTTACGACGTGATGCCCTTGGTCAGAGCCATGAAGGCGGTCTCCAGGTTTAGCTCGTCTTCCTTGAATAGCGACAGTTGATAACCAGACTGAATCAATAGCGTCGCCAACCGCCAATATTCTTCGGCGCCCTTAACCAGCGTGACCACGAGCACGCCGCCGCGCGACTCGACTTTTTCCACGATCGGGTCGTCTTGCAACAGTTTGGCCGCGCCGTCAGGATTCTTCGTCACGTTGACATTGAGAATGGTTTGCTGGCGAACCTGTTTCATGACCTGCTCGACGTCGGCGTTCACGATCA
>JAYVCO010000458.1:0-3322 GCA_043749935.1 Planctomycetia bacterium | reverse complement strand
TCGCGCAATCTGGCCGTCGGCGAGGGCGATTTCTGGCACCCCGTCTATACGGCGACGCTCCATCATGAGTTTCACGAGCATCCGCCGCTGGCTTTCTTTTTGGAATCACTGCTGTTCCGGATGCTGGGGGACCAATGGTGGGTCGAACGGCTGTATTCGCTGTTCACCGTCTTGCCAACCGTGGCGATCCTGGTGCTGACCTGGAAACGCATCCTCAAACATACTCCTGCGCTGGCGGACTTCTCTTGGCTGCCCATAGGTCTGTGGGTCCTGATGCCCGGTTGGGCGTGGATCTACCGCAATAATTTTCTGGAGAATACGCTAGGAGTTTTCACGGCGCTGGCCATTTATGCCGCGCTGCGTGCTCTCGACACATCCCGCTGGTCGATCGCGTGGACAGCCTTGGCCGCCGGATCGATCGTCGCGGCGGTCCTATCAAAGGGTCCAGTCGGACTGTTTCCCGTCGTCACGCCTGTCGTGGCCTGGATGACAATGCGGCCCGCAAGCCTTCGCAAAACTCTGTTCGTTGAGGGCACGCTGTTGGCGCTCCTGTCCGCCGCGCTTGTCCTGATGCTTTCTCAGCCGGAGCCGCGAACATTCTTGGTCACTTACTTTCAGCAACAAGTCGTCAACAGTCTGCAAGGCCGGCGCGAAATAGTCGATTCGCGTTTGAGTCAGCTCTATCTACTGCGAGAAGTTCCGAATCATCTATTGCTTCCTGGTGCGCTAGCAGCCAGCTTGGTGTTCCTGGGACGAAAATGGTCTGAAAGTGCTCGCGTGACAGAGCTGCGCGGTCCAGCGATGTTCTGTTGGTTGACAGCTATCAGCGCCTCGATGCCAATCATGATCAGCCCCAAGCAGAGCGCCTATTACTCGGCCGCGTCCTGGCCGTTTTATACGATGGCCATCGCCCTCTGGTGTCTTCCGGCCACGAGCGCGCTGATCGCACGTTGGGGCGATAGCGCTCGCTTCGTCAGATTGCTGGGGGCACTACGCTGGGCGTCCGTCAGCGCAATCGCGCTTTGCGTCGCCTTCTCGCCACTCTGGTTCGGTCGGGCAGTACGCGATCGCGAACTGATGGCGGACGTAAACCGGATCGCCGAACATGTGGGGCCGCACAACCGAGTGAGCATCGCGCCCGAGTTGTGGAATCAGTGGAGTTTGCACGCGTATCTCTATCGCTTCCACTACATTTCGCTCGAGTTCGACGAAGCCCAGCCGTATCGACTTGAGTTTGTCGACGCTCCTCCTGGCGAACTGCCGCCCGGCTGCACCGTGGAGGCTACGGAACTGCGGCATTATCGGCTTTACAAAACCGATCGGATCGCCACCTCGCCACAAGCCCGACAGCAGTAGCGCCGATTCGGGGCACGCTTGCCCGCGTCACCGGCCGGCCTCGAATTCGCCCGCCGCATTTCCATCCGCTAAGATGATCGCGGTTTGGCAAATGCAGTTGGAGCAAAAACGCATGCGAGTTTTGGTGTTGGCGGCTACTGTTGCCATCGGCTTCTTGGGTCGAGTAACGATTGCGATCTCGGCCGAGGAAGAGGTGAACCTGGGTTCCGTGACCGAGCGGCACGAGATGATTCCGATGCGCGACGGCACGCGGCTCTCGGCCTACTTGTATCTTCCGCCCGGCGACGGCCCTTGGCCAGTGCTGTACGAGCAGCGGTATGCTGATCTGCGATCGCGAGGCACTCGTGAAGGCATGGCGCGCCGCGCGGCCGCCGGCTATGCCGTGGTGGCGGAAAACTTTCGAGGTTCCCAATTATCTGAGGGCGTCTGGGTCGGCTATCGGGCGCTCGGCTGGGGTGACTTGCAAGACGGCTATGACACGGTCGAGTGGCTCGCCGCGCAATCTTGGTCCAACGGCAAGATCGGCACGTTCGGATCGTCGCAAGCCGGCTTTGCTCAAAACTTTCTGGCAGTGACGCAGCCGCCCCACCTGGTTTGTCAGTACATGATCGACACGGGCCTGAGCTTGTTTCACGAAGGCTATCGGATCGGCGGAGCCACCAAGCCCGAGCGATTCAAGACCATGGACGCGATTTGCCGCGAACCGCTCGACAACCGGCGGCTGATGGACCAGTGGTTTCGCCATCCGACGTACGACAAATATTGGGCCGCTGAGGATTGCACCTTGCACTTTGCCAAAATGGACGTCCCGTGCTTCACGATCGGAAGCTGGTACGACTATATGTGTGTCGGTTCGGTCGAAAGTTATATCGGCCGGCAGCACCGGGGCGGTCCCCATTCGCGCGGACAGCAGCAGTTGCTCATCGGGCCCTGGCTGCACGGCGGCGCCAAAGACAACCATTCCGGCGAGCTCACGTATCCGTCCAACGCCGGCTTTGCGATGGAAGCCCATATTCTGCGCTGGTTCGACCATTACTTGCGCGGCATCGACAACGGCGTCGAGCGCGAGCCGACGATCCGCTATTACACGATGGGCCCGGTCGATGAAACCAAATCACCGGGAAACCAGTGGCGGACCGCCGACGATTGGCCGGTCAGGAGTACACCGACAGCTTTCTACTTGCACAGTGGCAAAGGTCACGAAGCAGGCGAGCCGGAGGCCGGAGGACTGCTCGATCAGCGGGCCCCCGAAACGCGCGAGCGCCCCACGACATTCTTGGCCGATCCCCTGCACCCCAACTCGATTCCGGGCACGGCCTTTCCCGGCGCTCGCGACGCCCAGGCCTTTGAAAAACAAGCCGAAGTCCGCACCTTTACGACCGGGCCCTTGGCCAAGGCGACCGAATGGACCGGCAAAGTCCGGGCGGAACTTTTTGTCTCTTCGTCGGCCAAAGACACCGACTTCATCGTCCGCGTGAGCGACGTCTATCCCGACGGCCGCTCGATTCTCATCATGGATTCGATCCGCCGGGCTCGTCATCGCAACGGGTTTGATCGCGAAGATCTGCTCACGCCGGGCGAAATCGTCAAGGTGGCGTTCGACGTCGGTTGGCTGAGCCAGGTGTTCGCTGCCGGCCATCGCATTCGCATCACCGTGGCCAGCACCGGCGCTCCGTTTTATGAGCCCAACCCGAATACCGGCGAGCCACTCACGATCGAGCCGCCGTCCGATGTCGTGGTCGCCAAGAACACGGTATACCACGCGCCGGAGCATGCGTCGCGCATCTTGGCACCGGTGCGATCGGAATAGGCAACAGCCGTCGAGGCGTCCCGTCAATTTATTTCATTTGCGCCAGTGGCAAATCGAAGTAGCGAATTGCGCTACTGTCGACCGCACCATTTTCGTCGGTCGGATCGATCAAGAGGCGGTCGCCCAACACTTCGGCGGTTACGATTTCGCCTTGCG
>JAYVCO010000457.1:0-6821 GCA_043749935.1 Planctomycetia bacterium | reverse complement strand
CGCGCTTGGAGGGCACGCGACGCACTCCCGCCGAACTATTGAGCTTGTTTGACGAAATCGCGACGGATTTTTCGGATTCCGCGTCGAATCACCCGCACGAAGAAATTGTCGTCGGTCAGCGCGGCGGAAATAGCTATTCGTTTGCGCGCGGCGGAGTGATCGTCCACGTTGCGACGCACGGCATGCACCACCGAGCCCAGTGCCTCAACATGCTGCGCCACCTGGGAGTCGAACCGCTCCCGCCAAGTAGCGTGCTCGAATGGATGCTCGTGGCCGATCCAAAGAAATAAGCCGCGACCGGCCATCACGCGTCGGGCACCAGCGCCACGGCCCGGCACCAGGCAGCACTGGCACGATGGATCTTGACCGGCAGACACGAAACATGGAATCCGTGCGGCCGCGGCAGCAGATCGAGGTTTGCCAATTTCTCGATCTGGCAATATTCGCGCGTGATGCCCGCGAAGTGGGCGGGCCAGATAAAGCGACCGTCGCCGGTTCGCTGGTAGTCGGCAAGCATGTTGGCGAAAGGGCGATCGAGCGTGTACGCGTCGATGCCGATCACCTTGACGCCTTGCTCGACTAGCCATAATGTTCCCTCGCGCCCCAGGCCCGGCTGCGCGAAATAATCGCTCGTGCCCAGACGCTTGTCGGCGCCTGTATGCAACAGCACAATATCGAGTGGGCTCAATCGATATTCAATCCGCGCGAGCGCGGCAGTCAAGTTGTCGATCGTAATAAAATCGCCGGGCGACTTATGGCGCATGTCGAGCACGACGCCGGGCGCAAAGCACCAATCGAGCGGCACTTCGTCGATCGTGCGGGCCGGCTGGCCCTCGGAGATGGGAGCATAGTGGTAAGGCGCGTCGACGTGAGTCCCAGTGTGCGTGATCGCGCGAATCTCCTCGACAGCCCAGCCCAATCCGCCCGAGTAGACCAGGTCGGCCGGCCGAACACCCAGAAATCGTTCGATTTGCTCGCGGCCTTCGCCTTCGTGAGTGACGTAGTGAATGTCGGCGGGCATCGGCTCGCTGGCCGCCTGATGCTCCAGCGGGACGCTTAGGTCAATGATCCGATGCGAGCCAAACATTCTTGGGGCCAGCCAGCGATGGAATTTTGTCGAGGCGCTTTATCGTGCCAGATTGTCGCGTAAAATCAACCTCTCAACCTGTTTCATCTCAGCACCCCGTTACCCCTAGAGCGGACGACTCGCCATGAACGTCAAAACATCGGATTCCGAGCCCGTTCTGGTCACACCTCATGAGGTCGACGGCGGGACCATTCTCGAAATTACAATCAATCGCCCCGAGGTCCACAACGCGGTCGACGGCCGATCGGCCCGGCTGTTGCTGGAAGCCTGGCGATTATTCCGCGACACCGACTCGCTCACGGTCGCGGTCCTGCACGGAGCCGGCGAGCAGGCGTTTTGCTCGGGGGCCGATCTCAAGGCGCTTCCCAGCCTGGCGACAATTAGCGCCACACGCGCGGAAATCGATGCCTTCGTCCAGCATGGCACCGGGCCGATGGGCGGTTCGCGCATCGTGCAGAGCAAACCGGTCATCACTGTCTCGCAAGGCTACACGTATGCCGGCGGGCTCGAACTTTTCTGCCATGGGCACATCCGGCTGGCCGAACCCCAAGCCACCTTTTCGGTGGCGTGCCGACGGTGGGGCGTCCCCCTGGTCGATGGCGGAACGGTGTACTTGCCCAGGCTCGTCGGCTGGGGAGCGGCACTGCCCTTGATCATTACTGGCCAGCGGATCTCGGCCGAGCGAGCCTACCAGGTCGGGCTGGTCTGGGAACTCGTGCCGCAGGGCAAAGGATTCGAGCGCGCCATGTCGATGGCGCGGCAAATCTGCCAGCAGCCTCGCGACGCCCTGTTGGCCGATCTGAACTCCGCCATTCAGGGTTCGCATCTGCCGCTGGACGCCGCGCTCGAACTGGAAGCCGCCAGCATGCACCCGGTCATGCAAAGCGACAGCACGCGCCAGGGCGTCGAGGCGTTTCGGCAGGGCAAGCGATTTTGGTTCACCTGACGCCGCAGATTTGATTTCGCACTATTTACTTTCACGCAATCCAGAGATTATACGAATGCCACCGATCCAGCAATTTGATCCATCGGGAATTGCACGCGGCGCGGACGGGATTGCGCGTTATCAGGGCTTGGCGACTTCGGTGGTTGCGATGCTCCGTTCGTCGGTGGAAAAAGCACCGAATTCGGAGGCCATCGTTGAAGTCGGAGGCGAGCGAATCAACTACCGTCAACTATGGGACCGCTCGGCGCGGATCGCCGGCGGCTTACGTGCGCTGGGCATCGAGCGCGGCGATCGTGTGGCGATTCGGCTGGGCAACGGGCTCGATTGGTGCCTGGCCTTTTTCGGCATTCAACTAGCTGGCGCTATCGCCGTGCCGGTCAACACCCGCTTCAGCGAGTCCGAAGTCGAATACGTTCTCACCGATTCCGGAGCCAAGTTTGTCTGCTCAAGCGAAGATCCGCTGCCCGATGGACCGAGCCTGGCGGTTGATGATTTGGCGCCCACCGACGTCGCGGCGATCTTTTATACCAGCGGCACGACTGGTTTCCCGAAAGGGGCGATGACCACGCACGAGGGTTTCTTGTCGAATATTGAAACTTGTCGGCGGATGGTGCCGCTGCCTTTCGATGGCAGCGTCCGCTCGCTCGTTTCGGTTCCGCTGTTTCATGTCACCGGTTGTAACAGCCAATTGCTGCCCACCTGTGCCGGGCTGGGCACGACCGTGATCATGCCGTCATTCAACGTTCAATCGTTTCTCAGACTGATCGAAGAAGAGCGGATCAATTCGCTCACGAGCGTGCCCGCGGTGTTTTACCTGGCCGTCAATCAAACCAACTTTGCGCAAGTCGACACGAGCGAGGTTCGTTGGATTTTGTATGGCGGCGCGCCGACGGCACCCGACCTCGTCGCGCGCATTCTCGAGGCTTTTCCCAATGCGCGGGTCGGCAATGGCTTTGGACTGACCGAGACCTCATCGGTAGCCACGTTTTTGCCGCACGAATACGCTCGGCTGCGGCCCGACAGCGTGGGCTTCGCGGCGCCAGTGGTCGATTTGAAACTCGACGACGTTGCCGCCAACTCGGATGTCGGAGAACTCTTGATTCGCGGGCCGAACATCGTCAAGGGCTACTGGAACAAGCCACAGGCCACGGCCGAGACGTTCGTCGATGGCTGGTTGCGATCAGGAGACCTGGCACGCATCGACGATCAAGGGTTTGTGCAGATCGTCGACCGCAAGAAGGACATGGTCAACCGGGGTGGAGAGAATGTGTATTGCGTCGAAGTGGAAAACGCACTGGCCGCGCATCCGGCTGTTTTCGAAGTCGCGGTGATGGGAGTGCCCGACGAAATGATGGGGGAAAAAGTAGGAGCCGTGATCGTGCTCAGGCCCGATTGCCAGACACAGGTTCCCGAGCTCATCGACTTCGCACTCGGAAGGCTAGCCGATTTCAAGGTGCCACAGTTTGTCGTCATTCGCGCTTCGGCGCTGCCGCGAAACCCGGGCGGAAAAATTCTCAAGAAACATCTGCGCGCCGAGATCGACTGGGGCAGGGCGGTTCGATAGGCGCGTTATTTCTGTTGGTGATTCAACACTTCGGCGAGCAGAGAGGTTTCCTGTCGGCTACCGACCACCAAGGGCGTTCGCTGGTGCAAGCTCGTGGGGAGAATATCGAGGATCCGTCCGTTGCCGTCGGTGGCGACGCCGCCGGCTTGTTCGGCCAGAAACGCGATCGGGTTGGCTTCGTACATCAGCCGCAACTTGCCTTCGGCATGACGAGCGGTCGGCGGGTAGAGAAAAATGCCGCCCTTGAGCAGCGTGCGATGAAAATCGGCCACCAACGAGCCGACGTAGCGCGATGAATAGGTGCGACCCGCCTTGCCCTCGCGCAGCATTGCCAGAAATTTCTGATAGCCCAGCGGAAAGCTGGCCAGGTTGGCCTCGTTCACCGAATAGTATGGGCCGCTGTCGGGCATGGTCATGTTGCGGTGCGTCAGCACGTAGGCGCCGAACGAAGGATCGAGCGTGAAGCCGTGGACGCCGTTGCCGGTGCTGTAGACCAACATGGTCGATGCGCCATAGAGCACATAGCCGGCCGCGATTTGCTGGCTGCCGGCTTGCAGCACGTCGGCCGACGGCTCGCGCTCTCCCGCCGATTCGCCGTCGCGCCGCAAAATGGAAAAGATCGTGCCCACGCTGACGTTGACGTCGATGTTGCTCGAACCGTCCAATGGGTCGAAAATCACCACGTACTTGCCATAACGAGGATCGCGCAACACCACGACCGGCTCCTCGTTCTCTTCCGAAGCCAACAGGCCGACGTTGCCGCGATTGCCCAGGCAAGAAATCAGCGCCCGATTAGCCAGCACGTCGAGCTTTTGCACAGCCTCGCCTTGAATGTTGGTCTCCCCGGCGCTACCGACCACATCCACCAGACCGGCGCGGCGGATCTGCGCGGCGACGACCTTTGTGGCCAGCGTGATGCCGGAGAGCAGCCAGGAAAAATCACCGCTGGAATGCGGAAAGTTCCGCTGCTGCTCTTGCTGAATATGTTGCTCGGCCGTGAGAAAAACTTCGTCGTGCATCATAAGAAAGGTTTTCCGGGATGCTGTTTTGGCGAGCGGATAGATAAATTGTTTTTTCGAGGACTAGCAGGCAGACTCTTCCGATTTACAGTTCTCGAAGCGCCGCCTGAAAAGCCGCCAGCCGCCCAGCCATCGGCCCGGGCGCCTCAAGATGATAGTTATCGCCAACCGGTTCAACCGCCAGCACGATGAATCGTGGGCCCGGCGAACGCAGGATTTCGGCGGCCTGACTCCGCCATTCGTCCAGCCGATCGAAGCGGTGCACGCTCGCAAACCCGGCCGCTCGGGCAAAGCCGGCGAAGTCGACCGCGGCATGCCGCTCGGCGACCGCGGCGGCTGTTTGTTGTCCGCCGGTGACTTCGTAGATGCCGTTGTCGAACACGATCAGCGTGATATTTTTGGCTCCACTGGCAACGATCGTCACCAGACAACCCAGGTTCATCAGCATTCCGCCGTCGCCATTAAGTACCCACACTTCATGCGCCGGCTTGGCCAGCGCCAGGCCCAGGCCGAGTGCCGGAGCCTGTCCCATTGCCGAGGGAATATAGTGAAAGTCCAACGGGTGCTGCGAGAGCTTGGGCCACTCGCGAGCCGCCCCCATCGTGGTCACAACGATCCACTCCTCGCGCAGTGGCACCAAGACGCCGAGCGCCTCGACGAACGGCATTCGCGAAGTTGTGGTTGAATTCATCATGTTTCCAAGACTACAGTTTCCAGGATCACATCCGCCCCTCGGCCACTAGCGCCACGCCCGGCCGGCCCGTATCGCGGCAGGCGCGAAAGTGATCGGCCATTTGTCCCAATTCATCAGGGCTGCGAACGACCAGATAGTCGAGTCCCCAGGCGTCGAGAATCGGCTCGGTGAACCGCCGCGCCGAATCGGTCGAGTCGGGCACGAGATAACTGCGATATCCGACCAACGCCATGATCGGCAGCTTTAGATCGAACAGCACATTGCGCAGCGCATCGCCCGATTCGAACAGGCCCGTGTTCTGAATCATCACCAGCGGCCGGCAGCCGCCCAAGTGCAGCCCCGCCGCAATGGCCCAGGCTTCTCCCTCTCGGCAAACGTGAACGAGTTCGAGCTTGCCAGGCCGATCGAGCGCACGTTCCCAGAGGCCCATGGCCGAGTCGGGCAACCACACCACGTGCGTGATGCCAAGGCCAACGAGCGTGTCGGCAACTTGTTCGGCGGGAAAGTCCAAGAATCGGCCCTCTCGCGAAATCTGGAAAGGCTCCACGCTCCCGAATACAATGCCCAATCTAATGTCAGGCGGACGAATGCCCTATCATCGTAGCGGAGCCCATTTTTCGCAAGTAACGTGTCCAGCACCTCTCGCGGCCAGCGATTGGGTCGGGTTTTTTGACGTCTATCACGGCCACGCATATACTACCCGGCTAGTTTGCGTTCACATTCAACCTTGGCGGATCTTTGCAAGGAGACCAACCATGATCAAGCTCGCTCATTTCTCGTTTGGCCTGGCAATTGCGTTGGCGTGCCTGACAACGACGGCGGTTCGGCGCGCGGATGATACCGTGGACGTGACGGGCACTTGGGCGATGGAGATCGACCTGGGAGGGCAGCAAGGCACGCCGACCTTCACATTCAAGCAGGAAGGTGAGAAACTGACCGGAAAATACAAAGGCCAGTTCGGCGAGGCGGACTTGACTGGGAAGATCAAAGGCAAGGACATCGAGTTCTCGTTCGAGATCCAAGCCGGCGCCAAAGCGGTTTACACCGGCACGGTCGACAAGGACACGATGAAGGGCAAAGCCAACTATGCCGATCAAGCCAACGGCACCTTCACCGGCAAGAAGACTCCCGACAAGAGCTAGCGATTCACCTCGCTAAAGCTTTGTTCAACGAATGCCGAGAGTTGCATCGTCCGCAGTTGAGCTTTGTGGCCACTCGTTCGACTGGTATGCTGAACGCTTGCAAGACTGTTCTTGCGCGCCGGTAATTCGGGTTCATAAGCTCGCCGCGCTTGCGGTCTGAAAGAGCGACGAGACGATCATGGCCACTCAGGAAACTCGCCCCCCCGCCAAGCCAGCCGGTCGCACCGAGCCGAGTGTTTCGCACGGAACGCCACGGCGCTTGCTGCCGTTGGTTGCAGTCATTCTCGTAGTGGCCGCGGCACTGGGTGGTTTTGCCTGGTATCGCGCGGCGGAGCGCCCGCAAGACGAGTCTCGGTTGGCCCTGCAAGG
>JAYVCO010000456.1:0-3266 GCA_043749935.1 Planctomycetia bacterium | reverse complement strand
GGCAAGCGCGCTGCGCAACGGCAGCCATGAGGAGCGGCTGGGCGAATTTGCCGACGTGCTGGCCTGGCTGGCCACGATCGCCAATGTCGCGGGCGTCGACCTGAGCGAGGCCGTCTCGCGCAAGTATGGCTCGGGTTGCCCCGGCTGCGGTCAGTTCGTTTGCACCTGCGCCGACGCGGAGAAGCCATGAGCCGTCGAGCCACGCTCAACCCGCGCCAGCTTCAACACGGGGCACCAAATCGCGGATTTCGACGCGCTCGCTGCCGGGCTTGGCTCGCGGCATTCGCTCTGCTGGGCTTGTGCGTTTATTCTGCTCGTTTGACTGCGCAAGAACCCGCCAAGCCCGTGCAAATTGTCGAATTGCGAGCCGGCTTCTCGGGCCACTTCAAAGTTGGCTATTGGACTCCTTTCGAAGTCGTGCTGCGCGGCGGCAGCGAACCGGTACGCGGGCACGTCGAATTAGTCCTGCTCGATGGCGACGCAGTGCCCACTCGCGTCCGTGCGCCCAATAGTGAGCCGCTGGCGCTCGAACCAGGCGAAGAAAAGACCGTGTTGCTGGACGCGAAAATTGGTCAGCTCAAGAGCGACGTAATTATCGGATTTCGCAGCGAAGGGCGGCTCATCGCCTCGCGACGGCTGTCGACGACAGTCGATGAGGAGTTGATTCATATCATGCCCTCGGGGCGAGAATTGATCGTCTGGCTGGGAGCGCGAATCAACAGCGTCGACCAAAAGCAGCTTGACGAGCGCCGTACCACGTTGGCTCACGTGTCCGACCCGATCCGATTGCCCGTGAATTGGTGGGGCTATGAGGGAGTGGATGCCGTGGTCTTGGTCACTGGCCAAGACGAAATCGATTCGCAATTGACGAGCAACGGCCCCCAGATGGCCGCGCTCGAGCAATGGGTGCGGATGGGCGGCCGACTGATCTGGAGCGCTGGCAAGCGAGCAGAAACAGTTTTGGCGCCAGATTCGCAACTAGTCAGGTTTGCTCCCGGTACGTTTGCTTCGATGGTCCGGCTGAGGCAGAGCACGATGCTCGAGACATACGCCGATACATCGGAACCGCTGGACGCTGTTGGCGGGCCTTCCTTGGCCGGAGTTCCTAAGCTGCAGGATGTTCGCGGATCGATCGAGGCCTATGCCGGCGGCAATCCTCGCGATTTGCCCCTGGTGGTGCGAACGCCCCACGGCTTTGGTGAGATCGTTTTCATGGCGTTCGATTTGGAAGAGCCGGCACTCGTCCAATGGTCGGCCAGACCACAATTGTTCGACAAATTGCTGCGCAAGGGCCGATCGGTCGTCGCCGAGAGCGACTCCGGCACGTTGGGCCAGGTGACCACGTTGGGCTTTGTCGATCTTTCGGGCCAACTGCGCGGCGCGCTCGACCAGATTCAAGGCGTGCAACTAGTGCCGTTCTGGCTCGTCGCCGTCTTGGTGCTGGTGTATATCCTGTGTATTGGGCCTTTGGATTATTTTCTCGTCAAGAAGGTACTGGGACGGATGGAGTCCACCTGGCTGACCTTTACGCTCACCGTGGCGCTGTTTAGCGCCGGTGCTTATGCTTTGGCGTACGAGCTCAAGGGAAACGAGTTGCGAACCAACCAGATCGATCTGGTCGATTTCGATGCCGATTCGAATCTGATCCGCGGAACCAGTTGGTCGAATCTGTTCAGCCCGCGGATCGACGAATATGACGTTTCGCTTAGCGTAGACAGCAAAACCGCTGCCACGCCGAAACTGCTTTTTTCGTGGCTGGGGTTGCCGGGCAATGGTTTTGGAGCCATGAACCCGCCAGGCGGCGCGATGCCGCTGTTCACCGAACCCTACGATTTTTCCGACCATCTTGACGGCTTGCAGCATGTGCCGATGGCCATTTGGTCGAGCAAGGCCTTTATTGGCCGTTGGTGGAACGAGGGATCGGGAGGGATCGAAGCAGAGCTTAGCGACAAAGGCAAACTCGTCGGCACGCTCACCAGTCATTTGGATGCGCCGTTGGAGGACGCGGTATTGATCTATCAACGCTGGGCCTATCCCCTGCGCCAGCTCAAACCGGGACAATTCATTGAAATCGAAACACAATTGGATCCGCAAACGGTTGAAACCTATTTGCGGCACGTGAGAATCGAAGGAGACCACAACGTGTCGGCGCCCTATGATCGCGCCTCGCTCGATGTTCCGCGGATCGTCCAGATCATGTCGGCTCACGAGCTGGCGGGCGGCGAGGGCTACACGGGCCTCGTCAATCAGTATCAGGCATTCATCGACATGAGTGGACTGGTGAAAAACGGCAGGGCGATTCTGATTGGCCGGCAAGCGAAAGCGACCGCCGAATTGACGGTCGACGGCCAACCAATCGCGAACGAATCAGACGGACATTGGACGTTCCATCGATACGTTTTTCCCGTCCGCGAGCAAACTCGACCCTAGTAGAGCGAAAACAATAATTCGTCGGGTGCCACTGGCGTGTCGCCAGTGCAATAAACGGATCAGGTCACAAGCAAATACAGTCAGCAGCAAGAAAAGCGGAGAGTCCAGAGTGATTGAAGCACACGACCTGAATATGAAGTACGGCGAGCTGTTTGCCGTCAAAGCGCTGGAGCTGGATTTGCAGAAGGGGGACGTGTTTGGTTTCATCGGTCCCAACGGCGCCGGCAAGACCACGACGATGCGAATTCTGGCCACGTTGCTCAATCCGACCTGGGGCGAGGCTTATGTTTGCGGTTATTCGATTTACACGCGTCCGCGCGATATTCGCCGCGTTGTGGGTTATATGCCCGATTTCTTCGGCGTCTATGACGACATGAAGGTCATCGAATACCTGGAGTTCTTCGCCGCTGCCTACCGCATCAAAGGCGCCGCTCGTCGAAAGATCTGCGACGAAGTGCTCGCGCTGGTCGACTTAGGCTACAAGCGCGAGGCACTGGTGACAAGCCTTTCGCGCGGCATGACCCAGCGCCTCGGGCTAGCCCGCGTCCTGCTGCACGATCCCCAGGTGCTCTTGCTCGACGAACCGGCCAGCGGGCTGGATCCTCGGGCACGCATCGAAATTCGCGGTCTGCTCAAGGAGCTTCGCAACCTGGGCAAGACTATCATGGTTTCGAGCCACATCCTGCCAGAATTGGCCGACATCTGCAACAAGATCGGCATCATCGAAAAGGGCGAGTTGATCGTGAACGCCGACGTCGAGCAGGTCATGAAACAGGTTCGCCAGCAAACCATTCTCAATGTCAACGTGACGAAGAATCCTGACGGCGCGGCCAAAC
>JAYVCO010000455.1:0-9626 GCA_043749935.1 Planctomycetia bacterium | reverse complement strand
AACATCGACGAATGCTGCTGGATGAAGGATGCCTGGCCGGTACGCGCTCAGGCACTTGGCGGACGCCACTATCGGGGCAATAACGTTGATCAGAATTTTGACGCCTACGCGGTCGAATATACGTTTGCCGATGGCACGAAATTGTGGCTCGACGGCCGCACGATGGGTGGCTGCCACGACGAATTTGCCAGCTACGCGCACGGCACGAAGGGCTCGGCGATCATCTCAACTTCGTCGCACACGCCAGCCAAGTGTCGGATTTATCGTGGACACAATGTCACGCAAGCCGACCTCGTTTGGAAGTCCGCTTCTCCCGAACCGAACCCGTATCAACTCGAATGGGATCATTTGATCCATGCCATTCGCAACGACGAGCCTTACAATGAAGTCAAGCGGGGCGTGGAAGCCAGTCTGGTGACGTCGATGGGCCGCATGGCCGCACACACGGGCCAAGTGGTCACGTTCGACGACATGCTCAACTGCAAGCACGAGTTTGCGCCGGACCTCGACAAGCTGACCATGACCTCCGCGGCGCCCCTTCAAGCCGACAGCAGCGGCAAGTATCCAGTGCCGCAGCCGGGACTAACGACCCGCCAGGAATACCCGACGGGTTGATTTCTAGGTCGTTTCGACAAATCTGAACAAAGAGGCCGAGAGCCTTAAACTCTCGGCTTCTTTGCTTTTTTGGTCGTCGTGAATTTCAGAGCCAACGCAGCAGCAACTCTCCGACTGCCAGGCCCACGGCGGTGCCGATCGTATAGCCCCAAATTCCCACGAGCAAGCCGGGCAGCACGAGCTTGGACCACCCCAAGGAAACGGCCATGGCCGCGGCCGTCGGTGGGCCGCCGATCGACGCGTTGACGGCCAGCACCAGGTCTTCCAGGTTGATCCGCATCAGCTTCCCAATCAGAAACGTGACGGCGATATTCGCGACTGCCATGATCAGGCAAAACACGAACATCAGGGGCACTTTTGCAAACACTTCCCACAGATCGGCCGGCAACCCAATGACGAACAGGAAAACATAGAGCAGGTATCCACCGAATTCTTCGGACCCGTGAATTCTGGCCAGTTGCCGATGTCCCAACGTGGCGGCCAACGTGGACCAGGCCGTGATGTGAACAAATAGATTGCCGGCAACTTGCGCAAGCGGCGTGTCGCCAAGGCTCTCGCGCAATAGCCGAGAGGTGGCGTGGGAACAAGCCACGATCGCCACCGCGACCGCCAAAGCGGCGGCGATATCGAACAGCGAGATCTCCTTGCGCCGCCAATGCTCGGCCGCGAGTTGGCGGCTGTCCACGGCGTCGGCCGTGTGAGGATGCGGGTACCAGCGTCGTGCCCAGCGACTGCGGCAGATCAGCAGCAAGGCCATGAACACACCGGCCATGATGAAATTGTCGGCGACCAGCAGCGGCCCCGTCACGTTTTCGCTGATCTTATAGGACCTCGCCACCGCGAAGAAATTGACTCCTCCGCCGATGTAACTGCCGGTCATGATCGCGGCGATTTGCGGGACGTCGGAGACGGATCCTTTGAGCACGGCGGCGGCCGTGAGTGCGCCGATCACAGTTCCGGCCGAGGCCAGATGAAATGCCACGAATAGCCAGCCGGTCTGTCGCACGATATGAAACACATTCGCGCGAAACAGCAGCAGTGGTAGCGCCAAGGGGACGAGATCGTCTTGCACGATATCGTATACGCTCGACCTTGGAGGCATGATCCGTGCATTGGCCAGGATCATGGCGATGCAAAGGGCCAACAAGGGACCGCTGACTTTGGCTGCCCACGTGAAGGTCCGTTCCAACCAGATGCTTACAGCCACGCCGACCAGAATCACAGTCCACAATAGCCAGATATCGTCGCTCTGAATCAGGGTAGCCATGGATGGAATATGGTCTCGGTCAAACTCAATCCGCGCGGCGCGGTAGATACATATTGGCCATCAACACCCCGATCACCTTGCCGTCCAAATCAGTCTGAAACACGATCTGTTCGTCCTCATACATGCCAGGCGGCAAGCGGAAGGTCACGCGGTCGACGGGCGTCAGGCGATAGTCATACTCGTTTTCCGCCAGCGCATAAAGATGCCCATGACGGATCGAGATGACCAGCGGGATAAAACTGGGGCCATACTTGCCCGCGAATTGCCGCCAGGATTCGGGCGCCTGCGGCACTTTGGCGGAGTCGACCCGCTCGAAGCGCTGGCCAGCGGCGGAGAAGCCAATCACGCGCCTCTCTGGGCTGCGCTGGAAGTCGAAGGGACTGCGAAGCATGATTCGGCCGTCGGCCAGAAATCGTGACGCAGCGACCGGCATCAGCTCGATGGGCTGGCTGGAAAACTCCCCTCGCAGCTTGTGGTCGGCCACTTCCAGACGTGCCCAATATCCGGCCGACTCGTACTCGCCCGCCATTTCCGACAGCGATTCGGTGGGCAATTCTAGCGGCACGGGCACTGGCGTGATCGTCTCGCCACGAACCGCTTGCAGCAGCAGGTCGAGAGCTGCGTCGCTCAGCCGTCTGACTGGGGCCGTCGCGATATCGGCATTGGACAACAGCACGACGCCAATCTTCAAATCCGGCAGCACGACGATGGAAGTCGTAAAACCGTAGACGGCGCCCATGTGCTGCACGGTCTTATGATCTCTGTATCGACCGATGGAAAATCCCAATCCAAAGCCGATTGGCTCGTTCGTCAATTGTGGCGTGCACATTTTCTCCAGCGACGCGCGGTTCAAGATCCTCGACGACGGATCCGAAATCGAGCCCGATCCCATGACGAACGCGGCGAATCGCGCGAGGTCGGTGGCGGTTGTATAGAGATTACCCGCCGGGATCGTACCCAGTTCGAACTCCGGCGCCACCTCGAATTCGAACTTGCCGTTCCCCCTGGCCACGCGCATGAGGCCGCGAGCTAGCCGTGGGCGCAGCGAATCGTTCATCGTCCAAGCCGAGCTCTGCATGCCCAATGGATCGAGCAGATACTTCTGTTGGTATTCGGCGAAGGATAGCCCGGATTGCACCTCGAGCGCGCGGCCAACGATCGTCGGTCCCACGTTGGAATAACGAGTCTTGGTGTTCGGCCGATTCACTAGCGCACACGACGATACGCTTGCCAGGGTCTCGGCCACGCTTGGGTGGCTCGGGTCCAAATATCCCCCCCGGGGCGCTTCGCGCACCATTCCCGAGCGGTGGCAGAGCAGTTGCCTGATCGTGATCGGAGTCGCCGGCTCGAAAGGCATGACGATCCGGAATTCGGGCAGGGCCTTTTGGATGGGCGCATCCAGATCGAGTTTGCCTTGTTCGACCAGTTGCATCGCCGCCACGGCGTTCAAGAGCTTGGAAATCGAGCCGGCGCGATAGATCGTGTCGACCGAGGCCGCGACTGCACTTCGCGAGTCGGACCGGCCATATCCGGCCGCATGCACCAGCTTCCCGTCGATGATCCAAGCGACGGACACGCCGGGCACGATCTGGCGATTGAGCTCTTCGGCAACAAGCTCACCGTAGCGGGCTTTGGCTTTGGTGAGGTCGATTGCTCCTTGCGATCGAGCCGAGTCGAGCCAGAGTCCAGACGAAATCGCCAAACCAAACGCGTAAAGCCCAACCAAGCGAAAACGTCTTGCACCAACGGCTCGATGAGTGGGGCCAAGCGAGGTCAGACGCCGAAGATGTTTAACGGGGACAATCAAAAGTGTCTCGCTCTTAGATCGCACGAGCCAAAGCGTTCAGCAGCCGTTCGATCATCTCCAGCGTGTGGGTCGAAAAAACGGCGATGCGCAGCATACCATCGGGTCCGGAGCCAGCATAGTCGCGCGCGTATGCGATCGCAATTCCATGCTCGACAAGCTGAACTTGTACGTGCTGCATCTGCTCAACGCTTTCCAAAGCAAAGCCGATGATCGGAGCGGGGCCGGTCTGTACCGGCAGCCCCAGAGCGCGTAGGCCGTCGCGCACCTTTCGTACATTGGCGGCTAAATGCCGGCGGAGGTCCGGTTGTGCCTCGATCAACTCCAGTCCCTTGGCCGTGGCCGCGGCAACCGGAGCAGCCGGCGCACTTGCTCCGCGAAACCAACCACTGCCGCGACGAATGCGGTCCAGAAACTTTTGACTGCCGACGATCGCGCCTCCGTGCCCGCCGACGGCTTTACTGAGAGTCGCCGTATGAAAAACGTGCGGGCCCGGAGCCTGTAGCTCATCGGGGTCGAGATTGATTTGCTCGGTTGCCACGCCTGCCACTTCCAGACTGCCCCGACCCGTTTCTCCGACCGTGGCCAGGCCGTGGGCATCGTCGACCAGGAGCATGGCGCCATCAAAGTTGCTCAGAGCCGACAGATACTCAGTCAAAGGTGCCATTTGCCCACTGACCGGAAATACGCCGTCGGTGAGAACAAGCGGCCGCCAGCCGGCCCGTGTATGAGCGTGCAAAAGCTCCGCAAGGTGCACAACGTCGCGATGGCGAAACGTCAGCGGGGGCTGCTTCAACGGGTCAAGCCAGCGCGTGGCTTCGCGCAAACAATCGTGAGCAAATTCGTCGATCAACACCAGATCAACCAAGCTGGACAGCGCAGCGGCGATGGCGAAATTCACGGCGTAACCGCTGACCAAATACAGGGCCGCTTCGCTGCCGAGAAAGCCAGCCGCGCGGTGTTCGACCTCTCGAACCGGGGGGCAGGTGCCATAGCCGGTGCGCGTGGTCGCGGTGTGAACACCATAACGTTCGGCCGCCATTTGAGCGGCGGAAATCAGTGCGGAATGTCCTTGGAGCCCCAAATAGCTAGTGCCCGCGAAATACAAATAGCGCCGGCCATTGAGCACCGTTTCAGCGCCTGGCGGGCCTTCCATTGTCCACATTTCGTATTCGCCTTGGAATGAACGGCTCGGATGCAACAGGCTCTCACACTACCCGGCTAGCCTGGCGGATGCAAAGTCTTTTTGAATTCGCTAGATTGAAGTCGCCATAAGCCAAGAATGGCACTTGATCGTTCGATGCATGTCCGTCATGGTAAACCTATGTCTCAACCCACTTCGACCGACCAAAGCCCACAACGCATCGAGTGTTTGGCCATCCTTGGGCTCAATCCACCGGTGACCGTGGAAGATGTGAAACAAGCCTACCTCGACAAGGTCAAGGTGGCGCATCCCGATCGCGGGGGCGACGCACAGCAGTTCATTCGACTGCACGAGGCTTTTCAGCAAGCGACCGAATATGCAGAGTTCAAAGCCGGGCGCATGCAATGGCTCAGCCGCTGGGTCGAGCAATACGCGGATCAGCAACTGGTCGTTCAAGAGATTCATGAGCTGGGAGGCAGAATCGAAATCGAATCCGTCAATTGGCTGGCCCAATCGATCGGTCCCGATTTTGCGACCGTCTTAGATCGTATCGTCCTATTGCACCTCGCTGGTCCGAAGGTCGATGACCGTGTGCTCCACGAAGTGGCCACGCAGCGCCGAGCTTTGTCGGGCGTGCGGCGATTGGAATTGATAAACACTTCGATTACTTCGGCCGGCTTGTCGGCTTTGAATGACTGCCAGAGTTTGCGCTATTTGGACCTCACGGGCACGCGAGTCAACTCGCAGGCAGTGCGATTGCTGTTGCACAAGCTGCCCTCGCTTGAAACGATCGTGCTGGTCGGCACGGGGGTCGGCTGGTGGTCCAAAATAAGGTATCGCTGGTCGCGGCCCGGACTGTCTTTCTCGGTGTCCAAAGACGCCGGTGCGCCCGAGGGGTTGGTTTGATCGCAAACTCGGCTTGTTCGAGCCGGATTGATCAAGTGGTCTTTTTAGAGAAGACATCCTGATGAAAACTACACATTACCTACGATGCTCATGGCTACTCGTGCTCTTGGCGTCGGCTGCGGCGCGTGCCGGCGCCGACGAGTTTCGCCCGCCTGCTGTGCCGCTGGTGACGATCGATCCTTACACGAGTTGCTGGTCGACGACCGACAAGCTGAGCGCCGATTGGCCGCGGCACTGGACGGGCAAGATTCATGCCATGTGCGGTTTCGTCCGCGTCGATGGCAAACCCTGGCGATTCATGGGCAAGGCCGAGGAGGTTCCCGAAGAGGCGCAGCAGCAGTCGCTCACCGTGACGGCAACGCAGACAATGTACGAATTCAAGGCTGGAGCTGTGAATCTGAAGGTCAAATTTACGTCGCCACTGCTGTTGACCGATTTGAATCTGGTTTCTCGGCCGGCCAATTACGTTACTTTTGAGGCTGTTTCGACCGACGGTAAGCCTCACCAGGTACAAATCTATTTCGACATGACCGGGGAATGGTGCGTCAATCAGCCAAGCCAGCAGGTTCTTTGCGATCGCGCCACGGTAGAAGGTTTGGACGCGATGAGAATCGGGTCGAAGGATCAGCGTGTGCTGGCCACGAAGGGAGACGATATCCGGATCGACTGG
This sequence comes from Planctomycetia bacterium, assembly GCA_043749935.1. GTDB lineage: Bacteria > Planctomycetota > Planctomycetia > Pirellulales > PALSA-1355 > PALSA-1355. The sequence continues at coordinate 3,220 of JAYVCO010000455.1, read as the reverse complement.
GGATTCCTGTATCTCGCCGTGACGCGTGGCACCGCTCGGACCGTGATTGGCGAGGCAAAACGTGCTCGGGCTGATTTTGCAGCCAACTCGACCACCGCATTGCAGGACGAGCCCGGCGTACCCCGTTCGGCGAACGATCGCTGGCCGGCGCTTTCTGCCACCTTTGATTTGGGCGCGGTGGCCGATCGGCCCGTGCGGAGGCATCTGACAATCGCGTACGACGATATGTTCTCGGTGGAATACTTTCAACACAAGCTGCGGCCCTGGTGGCGCAATGAATTTGCGACTGCCGAATTGATGCTGGCCGCGACCGAGAAAGACTACGCGGACGTACTCGCGCGTTGCGATCAATTTGACGTGCAGCTTGCCGCGCAGGCTGCACGAAGCGGCTCTCAAGAGTACGTGCGCCTTTGTCAATTGGCTTACAGGCAGGCGATCGCGGCCCACAAGCTAGTCGCTGGTCCCGAAGGCCAACCCCTGTTCTTCTCGAAAGAGAATTTCAGCAACGGATCGATCGGCACGGTCGACGTGACGTACCCCTCGGCACCGCTTTTTTTGCTCTACAACCCCGCGCTCTTGAAAGGCATGATGGATCCGATCTTTTACTATTCCGAGAGCGGAAAGTGGAAGAAACCGTTCGCGGCTCACGACGTGGGGACTTACCCGCAAGCCAACGGACAGACTTATCCTGAGGACATGCCCGTTGAGGAATGCGGCAATATGTTGATTCTGGCTGCCGCGATCGCCGACGCCGAGGGGAACGCGGATTACGCCAGGCAGCATTGGAAGTCGCTGACGACCTGGGCAGAGTACCTGCGCAGCGAAGGCTTTGACCCTGCCAATCAGTTGTGCACGGATGACTTCGCCGGGCATTTGGCGCACAACGCCAACCTGTCAATTAAGGCCATCATTGGACTTTGCAGTTATGGCAAGCTGGCTGTCAAGCTGGGTATGAATCCTACCGCGGGCGACTATCTAAAGCTGGCCAAGGAACTGGCCGCGAAATGGACCGAGGCCGCGGCGGCGGGCGACCACACGCGTTTGACGTTTGATCGCATGGATTCGTGGAGCCAAAAATATAATCTCGTGTGGGATAACCTCCTGGCACTCAACTTGTTTCCACCGCAAGTCGCAAAACAAGAGATTGCCTTTTATCTGAAGAAGCAGAACGAGTTTGGGCTGCCACTGGATAGCCGCAAGACCTATACGAAATCCGATTGGATTATCTGGACCGCAAGCATGGCTCGCTCTGCGGATGACTTTCAATCGCTGATCCACCCGGTGTATCGCTTTGTCAACGAAAGCCCGGATCGTGTACCGATCAGCGACTGGCACGAAACAACAAACGGCAAGATGGTTGGTTTCCGAGCGCGCTCGGTCGTGGGCGGCTATTACATGAAAATGCTGGTCGACAACTGGCGTGCCAGGCCGGCTGCCGTAGGCACTCGCTGAAGCGAACGCGGGAAGTCCCGAAGGTATTGACCCGGACGAGAAGCACGAGATGGGGTCGTGAAACCGGTCGCAGGCCGATAGAGGAAATGGTCAACCGGCAGAGAATTGGCCGGCTGGCAGGGGTGATTCTTGCGATGGTTCGGCCGGTAGCTGCGTGGCGTCATTCAGGAGTTCCGCCAGAAAGTCGACCAATTGTGGTGTCGAAAACGCTTTTGCGTCGGCCCGCGCCGCAATCGTGAGACACCCACGATATTGGGTCGTGCCGATCGAAAGACCAGTTCGAGGCCGAATCGGTGGCACTCCGTAAAAGGCTTCGAGGCGCAGTTCCCCTGCCACAACCGTGCGGCCGTCGCGCGGAAGTCGCGACTCGAAACGCCGGGCCGGATCGCCGACGGTGCTTAGGACTGCCGTAGACATGCAGGAGTCTCTTCTTAGCACGGCACGGATTAGCCAAGGATGGCCGGCGGCTATCGCAATGCCTTCGACGAATTGTCGCGAAAGATTCTCGCGTTGAATCGCGCGCGTGGCAACGCAAAGGCCTTCGGCAAGTATCGACACGTCTCCGCACTCTTTGACTCGCCGATCGAGAAAGGCGTAGCTCATGACATCCGCGGCTGGCATTTGACGGTCCTCCAATTGACGGAGGTTCGTGGGCATCGTGATCCGAATCAGATCGCGGGGCGACTTCGGTTTGTGTGCCCGGTTCCAGCGCGCAAGTTGCTTGAAAAGACTTGCCATCAAGAGGTCATTGATGCTAACGCCAATCCCCTTGGCAGCCTTATGGATTTGTTTGGACTGGCTTTCATCGCACGAATGGATCGCATACGAACTGCCGCCAGAAGGGTGTTCCGCAAGCTTCGCATCTGTGGCCGTTGCGATTGACACGGGAGAAGTACACGCCAATTTCATAGCCTCGACAGCAGTCGCGGCGACGCCGAGCAAGGTCTTCCAACTCCATAGCGACGTGCCGGGCGCAGTGGCCAGTGGTGTGGCTCGGCCGCGGCGAAAATTGGCGCGATCCGACAGTCGCCGCGGTTCGATCGCGGTGAGCGCCTGACGCCAATCTTCGCCGGCACATAGCGCGTGATAAACGGCGAGGACTTCACCGATCACAATACACCCTGCCACTCCGTCGCAGCAAGCATGAAAGAAATGCCAGCGCACTCGGGCGCCTGCTTTCGACTCATAGACCGCGACCCGCAGCCCGGACTCGCGTTCGATGCAGATTGCGAGGTTTTCGGCGGTTAGCGGCGGAGCGGCCTCTGTAGACCAAATCACCGGCGGGCGGCAATCGGTTGGAACCCAGTGCGGATAGCCTCGAACCGTTTGGATGCACGCCGTCAACATGGGTTGCCGATCGAGCACGCGAGAAATCGCTTCTTCGAAATGGGCCCGGCAGATTGGCCCGGAAAAGTCGCACTCGAGGACGAACACCATCGGATAATCTGGGCGGTCGTCCAGATACATCAGCAGCTCGAAGGGAGCCAATGGCAATGGAAACATGTCAGGGTCTGCTCGTGAGAGTGTCTGGTTCCAATCTCATGCCGATACTGAGCCAGCCCTGGTCCGCTTCGAGGCTGGCCATTTTCAGCCGCGAGAAGGCTTGGTCGAAAAACAGCGAACGCAGCTCGTACTGCGGCAAAAGGGCTCCCTCCATCCGCCGAGCAAGAATCTTGCATACCACGTGCTGTGGTCCGGTTAGCCGCTCCCCAATGCCAGAGACAAACCCCATCGGCAACACAGTCATTGCACCGTCGCGCACAAAGTG
>JAYVCO010000454.1:0-9944 GCA_043749935.1 Planctomycetia bacterium | reverse complement strand
TTCTGCAGGGCTTGCCGAATGCCGCTGGTCCGGAAGTTGTCATGAACGCGCTCTGTAGCGCTCACGCTGGCGAACCTGCTTGATGCCGGTGGCCAGATTCGTGGACTTGGCACCGCGAATTCTACTCGCCGAGAAACTCGTCGCGCACGAACTGGGCGGCCTTGCTCCACTCGTCGGCGGCGGCTTCGAAATCGACCGGCATGGCTTTGACCGTGCTGGGTGTTTCGACGCGCGGCGGTACGCTGACCGTCGGATTCAAAGGAATCTGGGCACTCGGCCCTAGCGCCAGTTTTTCTTCGACACCGGGCGACAGCAGATAATCCACCAGCCGCCGAGCCGCCTCGGGGTGCGGGCATCCTTTGATGATCGAGACGGTGTTCGGGATGAAGAGTGTGCCCAGCTGATCTGGCTCACGATCGGGATAGACGATCGCCACCGGCTGCCCTTTTTCCAACATTCCGATCGCATCGTCCGTGTCGGTCAAGCCGAAAGCAATTTGGCCGCTCGCGGCGGACTGGGCCACTTGCGCGTTGCCCGAGAGAATCTGCACATCGTTGGCTTTAAGCTTGCGGCAAAACGCCTTGGCCTCGTTCTCGCCTAATAGCGCAAACAAACAGGCGATGTGCGTGGCCGTGGTGCCGAACAGCGGTTTGGCGATTCCGATTCTGCCTTTCCATTTCGGATCGAGCATGTCGTTGACCGACTTGGGCCGATCGCCTTCGGCGACCAGCTTCGTGTTCACGATCAGAATCCGAGCGCGGGCCGCGAAGCCTCGCCAGGTTCCGTTCGGACTGCGATACGCTGCTGGAAAGGACTCGCCCGCTTGAGACTGGTAGGCTTCGAGCAATCCTTGCTTTTCGAGCCGAATCGTGTTGAGCACTTCGTTATTCCAGAACACGTCGCAGCGCGGTCGCTTGGATTCCGCAATCAACGCGTTGACCAACCCCACGGTCTTGGTGCTTTCGACGTCGAACTTTGGCAATACCTGAATTCCGGTTGCCTGCGAGAATTCCTGATAGATCGGCTCCGAAAACTCGGCGTCGAGAGCCGTATAGGCCACGACTTCATCCTTGCCGGATGACCAACAGCCAGACAAGCTGACGCACAAGAGCGCCCACATCACACGGTTCATAAACGGCTCCGTGCCTTCACTTCAGTTCCGTGGCCATCAGGTCGTCGAAGTGCGCCACGGCATCCGACTTGGTCCAGAGCCCGATCTTGCCGGCAGTCTGAAACGTGTCGTCTTTTGCTTGCAGGTGCAACGTGCCGTCCAGATAGCAACGAATTTCGTCGCCTACCTGCGTGATCTTGATGGTGTGCCAGCGATCGGCTGGAGCTTTGACATCCGCCGTCCCGAGCTGGATCCGCTTTCCGGCGACAACCTTGTAGACGCGAAAGTTATCCTCCAACGGGTTCCAGCGAGCGACATAGTAATTGCCGTCATCGCGATATCGCCAAACGGGGCCGCCCCCTCGATCGTTCTTGCCAGCCACGGCCTTGATCGCGACCGACAATTCGAGGTCACGATAGCTGGACGAATCGGCCACGCACAAATTGAACAGGCCATTCGGCCCCGCGGACGAGGTCTGCGCGAGAACCTGCGACGTGTCCCCTGCGAGCACTTTCCAAATACTGCCCATTCCCTCGCCCGTTTTGGCCGCGGACCAACCCGCGGGCAATTGGCCGACGGGTGACTGCTCGAAGTCCCACTGGGTCGGCATGGTCGCCAGTAGGATCATGCAAAAAAGCAGCAACATCTCGCATCTCCCGAGCGAAGCTTGATTGGCTTGTCAACGAAGGAATTGTGCCATTGCTTGCGCGGCCAGGCAAGCGATTCCCGGTTGTTGTCGCGAGTTTCAATCGCCACGCATCGACTTTGGTTTTGTTGCAGCCACGATTCCTCGGGCCAATTTGTACCGTCCGGGTCCGCAGCTTGGCAGTTTCAATGCGGACTGCCAAAGTAGGGCGACTATCGGTGGGCAGTAAGATAAGCAGCGAAACGGCAGATTCAATCCATTTTTGGCGACGTCACTTCTAATCCGAGCTGTATTACTGCCTACCAGCGGAGGCGATGCGGTTTTTGATTTCGCGTTGCGCGGTAGACTAACACCATGCGCATCCCCCATCTGCAACTGTCGACCGCGACACTGCGGGCCGTTGTCGAGGAATTTGTCACCCGCGACGGCACCGACCATTCTTCCGTCGAAAAACGCATCGATCTGGTGCTGCGTCAACTTGATATCGGCAGTCTCGAACTGCATTTCGAACATGAAACCGAGACCTGTAACATTCTGCCCTCAAATGCAGGTCAAAATCCACTTGCCGGCAATCGAGATGCCTAACGATTTTCGGGGACCCTTTCACGGGACGTCCCGAAGCACGGTGGTTTGATGCTGCCTGACGGAACGCGTGAGATTGTGGTTCAACTGCTTGCGTCGCCGGCCGACCCATCGGAATCTGGGCCACGAATACGCTTCGCACCGCGAGTCAGGTGCAGCCTTTTGTTCCGTGGAACAACAACGCGAGCGCCAGGCTAGGGTCGAACAGCCACGACGCGCAGGCCGATATGATCTGCTCTCCGCTCAGGCTCGAACCGCTGCCGGAAGGCCGATCGGGAGGCCCAGCCGTGGTCGCCCCAGGCGCTGCCGCGGCGGACGCGCGGCCAAGTGCCGTCGCGGTTCTGCGTTCCCTTCACTAGCGACAAATCGGGATCATTGCCGCCCGGCAGCTTCGCATGATACCAGTCGCGGCACCACTCGACTTCATTACCGTGCATATCGTGCAGCCCCCAAGCGTTAGGAGGGTAGTTGCCGACTTTGGTGGCCCGCTTCAGCGAAGGCCCTTCGTCGGCCCCATTAAATGGCTTGCCTGCGAAATTCGCCTGCGTGCTGCTCAACTTGTCGCCAAACGCCGTGGCTGTCGTCGTTCCCGCTCGACAGGCGTATTCCCACTGCGCCTCGGTCGGAAGTCGAAACTCCCATTCCTTGGGCAAGACAGACGACTTGTGCGCTTCCACCGTTAACTTCCGACAGAATTCCTCGGCCTCTGCGAAGTTGACGTTGTAGACCGGAAAATCGTCTCCTATTCCCGCGGTTTCATCGACCTTGCCCGGCAGATCGCCCACGACACGCTTCCAATCGCCTTGAGTAATCTCATACTTGCCTGTCCAGAAGCCCTTAGTGAGTGTCACCTCGGCCTGATCTTCGCCGGGACGTCGCTCGGGTTCGTCGCGCGGGCTGCCCATCGTGAACCGACCGGGCGGACACCAGCAGAGCTTGATGCCAGCGACCTCTTGCAGGTCTCCACCCTTGGAACCGGTGAAGGTTGAGACCGAGCCATCGACCTGAAACAAGCTCTCGACGCGCCGCCGCCGATCGGCGTCTTCCGCACCGATGATGACGTCTCCGCCCGTTTGCCATCCGACGAGCCGATCCAAACGAGCCGAGCCCACGAACTGTCCTGATGGCTTGAATCCGACCCACTCGTCGTCCCAATCCTGCTTCGGGTCGGCCGGCACCACGACCCAAGTGGCCAGGAGCTTACTTTGTTTCGGATCCCAGAGTCTGAGCGTCCGGTCTTCGCCGCCGCTGATCAGTCTTCCATCGGGATGAAATACAGCTACGGTCGCCGGATGGCCATGCCCTCGAAGTTCACGATGCAGCGTTCCAGTCGCCGCATCAAAGACCGCGATATCCTTGCCGTGTCCCCCGCAGACAATGAAGCGACCGTCTGGAGAGAAAGCTACGAATCCCGGCATTGCATCGAAATGGTCGCCTGTCGCTAGGAGCGTGCGGCTGGCTGTGCCGGCGCGCAGATCCCACAGTTCGAGCCCGGGGTCCCTAGTGCCCGCGGCCAGCAAGGTTGCGTCAGGCGAAAAGTCGAGCGACTCGATGTACGAACGGCTTTTCAGAGTTCGCACGATCGCTCCGCTGGCGGTGTCGAACATGCGCACCGTCCGGTTGCCATCGCCAGTGGCCAAGAGTTTTCCGTCGACTGAAAAAGTGACCGCCTCGATCGGGTGGTCATGTTTGTGCGACCGCGTCTTTGCGCCCGACTTCACGTCCCACAGGTCAAGGTTTCCATCGGCATCGCCGCTGGCCAGAGTGCGCCCGTCGGGCGAGACTGCGATCGACAAGACTTCGGCGGTTTGCGTTGCAAAGTCGCGCAGGTGTTTACTGCCGTTCAAGTCCCAAAGGGACAACATTCCGCCTTTTCCCGGCAGCCAACCAGCCACGGCCAATTGGTCGCTCTGGGGAATGAAGTCAATCGCCGTCACCTGGCTTGGTGGCAGCGGCAACATCGATTCGAGGCGGCCGTCGCCGGTCGACCAGATACGCACCTCGCTGGGCTGCAGCCGACCGACGCTGTTAGGATCCGAAAAGTTTGTTTTGTATCGCGTGGCGAACGAGGCCTCGTTGGCCGGCAGGTGATTCCCCATGCGGCGGTCGATCGTCGCCGTGGCGAATCGCTGGCCGTCGTTGGACGAAGCCACCGAAGAAAAGCGATCCATCAACCCTGGCAGGCGCTGAACCAACTTGCCCGTCGAAAGATCGACAAGATCGACGGTGCGATCCTTTCCCCCGCTGGCCACTAGCCGATGATCGGGTGACACGGCGACGGCGAACACATCTTCGTTGTGCGACCAGATCTTGCGAGGGCGCGTCGAGTCGGCGCTTTGCAAGTCAATCGACAGAACCTCCTTGCCTGCTGACACCACGACGGTTGTCGGCGCGGCGAACGCGACCTGGCGAACGTTTACGCTTCCGAGGTCAGTTTTTCGCGCCTGGCCGCCCCGTCCTTCCCATGACCACAGATAGCCAACGGGAGTTCGGTCGAATAGCGATCGATTGCCGCTGCCGGTGGCAACGATGCGCGCGCCATCGGGTGAAATAGCGACGGCACTAAGTGGTTGTGTGGGACCATCGAGCGTTGCCTCCAGAACACCGGCGGGCACGCTCCATAGCCTCACCTTTTTGTCGTCGGAGGCAGTCACCAGAGTCTTGCCATCCGGAGAAAACGCGATTGCTTTAACGCCTTTGGCTGGTTGCTTGAGCGTGGCGACAACGCTGCCCGATTGCACGTCCCGCAGAATGACGCCGTCGGGGGCCGTCGCCAGGATTCGCCCGTCGGGAGAAAAAGCCACGGCAGTCAACCCGCGGAATACGATGGGTTTGCCCTTGTAGATAAACGGGGGGTCAACGGGCGCCGAGTTGGCTGGATCAGCGAATTCCTGAGCGATCCGGCCCGTGGCTGTGTCCCAAAGCACCGCCTCCTTGCCGAACAGACCTCCGACAGCGGCCACCGCTCGTCCATCGGGCGAAAACGCGAGACCATTGATGCCCCGAGTGGCGTCCTCGCCATGAATCGACTTGAGCCGACCCGTGGCGGAATCCCAGAAGCGCAAGTAGCCCGTGCCGGTCGCCACCGTTTTGCCGTCCGGAGAAAAAGCGATCGCCGACACGGTGTGCTCGTGCGGTCCCAAGAAGATCGGGCCCTCAACGTAATGCAGAACGATGGGAGCTTGCACTGGCGCTTTGACGGCGACAAGCTGCGCACCGGCGATCCCGGTCGAAAAATACTCCCAGCAAGCCCAAGCCAAAACTGCGATCCAGGGCATTGGCAGTTTCATTTCAAGCATTCTCCCGGTCGTGAATTTCCGCATGGAATGGCACGTACCGACCAGTTTAAGTCGGATCGGACGCAGTTTATAATTGTTTGTGCTATCTTTCATAATGTTTTTAGTTGTGTGGTACCGAGATGGACCGCGAAACGCCTTCGCTATCGACCGATCAAATCGCGGCGATTGTCGAAGTCGCGCGTCACGGCAGCCTTCGCGCCGCCGCCCATGCCCTGTTCATCACGGAGCAAGGAGTGCGAAATCGTCTGCTGGCGCTCGAGCGGCGTCTGGGTGTGGAACTTTATCGCAAGAGTCGGGGACGTCGCAGTGCGACGCCCTTGACCGAACAGGGCCGGAAGTTCCTGCCACGTGCGATTGAGTTTCTCAGGCAGGCAGGCCAGCTCGCCGAGTTTTTCCATGCGACCAGCCAACCCCATGAGATCCACGTCGCCGCCAGTGAATACTTGATCTTGTATGTTCTCATTGACGTCGTCAAGCGATTCCACGCCTCCCTTCCAAACGTCATCGTGCGCCTGGGGAGTCACACGGAACGGGAAATTGAAGAGCTCCTATTGGCGAACTCGGAAGTTGCTTTCGGCGTTGCCGCCCCTTACGAGCCGTCGCCTCAACTCGAGTACCGTCACCTGTTCTCGATGGATTGGAGTCTGATTGCGCCATCCGACCATCCCGTTTCCCGTCGCCGCGGCGTGTCGCTTCGAGAGCTAGCGAAGATTCCTTTGATTCTGTTCGAACGGGGCTCGACGGGGCGCCAACACGTCATCGATGCGTTCCATGCTCAAGGGCTGTCTCCTGAAATCGAAATGGAGACGACCAATACCGAGATTATCGTGCGGATGGTCGAGGCCGGGCTCGGTGTGTCGATCGTCCCGCTAATGCCCAACGGAGCCGTCACGAAGGGCCGCCGCGTGGTGATCCGCAGCCTGGCGAAGCAGATCCGTCCGATCCAGTCGGGCGTCCTCCTGCGGCGTGGCGAAGAGCTCTCAGCGCCGAGTAAAGCACTGATAGCCTTGCTGGAACAACCGCGTCCGCGGCGGAGTTGACAGCTGTTCGGCAAGGTTGTCTGCGGCGCCTGAACCGATTGCCCGGCGGAAAGTGGGACTTCGAGCGACAGTGACCGAGTCCGAAGTCCCTATCTGAAGTTGAAGTACCGAAGGTGGGACTTGAACCCACACGCCCCCAGCGGGCACTGGATTTTGAGAGCAGATCAGGGGCGTTTCAGTTGTTTTGCGAACGCGTTGGTTTTGCGATGCAACTCCTCGTGTGCAGTCGTCTTGCGGTGCACCATGCACTGCGATTGTATTGTATCCGGGCTGCGTTTGCGTTGCCAATTCTGCCCCGGAATTGCCCCGGATTTTTGGACGAATCGCTGTTCTAAAACCGCGCACAACCTCAGCGCGGGTCGGCGACATCGAGTGCTCTTACGCAACCCGCGATTGCACTGAAGGCTGCCTCTGTTTCAGTGTTGCCAACCGTGTCCCTGCTTTTGAGCGCTAGGTCAGGTCAACCTAACGTCCCGTTCTGCTCGTCAACAACACGGTAGGAAGGATCGGCGGGCCAAATCTCGTCAGCGAGGCCGTGCTCCGGCAAACTCAATGGGCAACGAACCGCGTTGACATCGGTAGGTTGCACGGGGCGTTTATCGTCGTGTACGAAACGCGTTGCGGCTCTACTTCGAGTGGCCTTGCTGGGTTCCCATCGTTGATCCTCCGTTGCAATGTCGGGACTTGGAATACGAGGTCATTGTAGGCTATTATAAGTCCGGCGACAGACAGCCGTCAGCGATTCCCATCTGCCATTTCGAAGTCTCCGATCCAGTTCGCGGTCAGAGTAGCCCATGCCTCATTCCGACCCGACGATCGTTCGCTTTGCAGTTATCGGCCTGGGACATTTCGCTCAGACAGCGATTCTGCCTGCGTTTGCCAATGCCACCGACAACGCCAAGTTGTCCGCATTGGTTACGGGCGACGCTGACAAGGCGGCGGAATTGAGCCAGCGCTACAAGGTGCCCGCACACAGCTACGAGGCTTATGATCAGCTCCTGGCCTCGGGCGACATTGATGCCGTCTACATCGCATTGCCGAACTCAAAACATCGCGAGTACGCCGAGCGCGCCGCCCGTGCGGGCGTACACGTCCTGTGCGAAAAGCCGCTCGCGTATTCCGCCGCCGATGCGCAAGCAATGATCGACGCCTGCCAAGCTGCCAACGTCCACTTGATGACCGCTTATCGCCTGCATTTTGAGGAAGGAAATCTGCAAGCCATTGAGGCCGTGCGTTCCGGACGGATCGGCGAAGCGCGGCTGTTCAATTCAATTCATACGATGCAAGTGGATCCCGAGAATATCCGGGTTGATCGCTCGCTGGGAGGCGGCCCGCTGGAGGATATCGGCATCTACTGCATCAACGCCGCCCGGTACCTGTTCCGGGCCGAACCGGAAGAGGTGGTCGCCTTCGCCGCTAAGGGGAACGATCCACGGTTCGAAGAGGTTCCCGAAGCAGTCAGCGCCACGATGCTTTTCCCCGGCGACCGACTCGCCGCTTTCCTCTGCGGCTTCGGCGAAGCCAAAGTCTCCGAGTATCGCGTCATCGGCACCGAGGGCATCCTTACGATGGACCCCGCCTACACTTGGCACGGCGACATTGAGCAGACGATCACCGTGAACGACAAAGAGCAATCGCGAACCTTCAAGCATCGTGACCAGGTCGCCGCTGAGATTCTGTACTTCGCCGGCTGCGTCCAGACCGGTGAAGAGCCCGAACCCTCTGGGCGTGAAGGCCTGATCGACGTGCGAATCATCGAAGCGCTGCGCACATCCTACACCGAACACCACGGGGTCCGCATGGAGCCTCTGCCGGCGGACTCGCGCCCGGACGCGTCTCAATCCATCGAGCGCAGCCCACCGCGCCAGCCGACGCCCGTCAACGCTGCCCCACCGTCGAACAAGTGATGCCGTCAAAGAAACGCGCCAATGTGTTCAATTGGCCGACGTGGCCGTGGCGCGGAAGTTGTTCGCGGCGATCCTGGCAAGGATCGATCGGCTCGCGCTGCCGTGGCCGGGCGTCGGCTGGATGCCTGCGTAGAACACAGCGATGTTCGGAAAAGGCTTAGGACTCAGAGGGAAAGTCCGCGCGCTATCCGCGATACATCCCTGCAATGCACGTTGTCAGGCACGCTTCGGACGATGGCAAACAAGGAACCGGGGCCGCGGGCGAGACAATGGAGAAAAATTCAATGGGCACTTGATGCGGGGGGCGCTTTGTTACAATGGTGACTATTGCGAGCCTGGATCGGCTCCAGGCTCAGTCCATTTGGGAATTGTAGGCTTTACCTGCTACCGTATTGTCGGCCGCCTTATGACGGTCTGACAATTGCATCGTAGGTCTGGCGACTTCTTGTGAATTCCGGCTTCGATCCATGGCCCCTTCTCTCTTCAAACTCGTCGCGGGGGACCAGCCCTTGGTGGCCACCGCCATCCACGATGGGCATTGGGTTCGTCCTGAGGTTGACGCACTCCTTCAACTCACAGACGAGGAACGTTTGCGAGAAGAAGATCCCTGGACGGGCCTTTGGGCCAACGTAGCTCCCACAGCGTTCGTGGCGCGACGGTCGCGGTTTGAAATCGACCTTAATCGACCCCGCGAGGGAGCAGTCTATCTTGAGCCGAGTGACGCATGGGGACTGAAGATTTGGCGCGAGCGTCCGGACGCAGATTTTGTGAAACGATCGCTGGTCAACTACGACCTGTTTTATGAAACGCTGGCAGGCGTATTAAAACACCTTGTCCGATGTCACCGCCGAGCGGTGGTGCTCGATTTGCATACCTACAACCATCGTCGCGATGGTCCCGACAGACCGCCTGGAGACCCGCAAGAGAATCCCGACGTCAACATCGGCACGGGAACCATGAATCGAGAGCGTTGGGGGGCCTTGGTTGAGAGCTTCGTCGCCGGTCTGAGTAGCTACGATTTTATGGGCCGGCGGCTGGACGTCCGCGAGAATGTGAAGTTTAAGGGAGGATATCTTAGCAGTTGGATTCATGCCTCTTTTCCCGATTCGGTGTGCTCGATTTCCATAGAATTCAAAAAGTTCTTCATGGACGAATGGACGGCACAGGTGGATCACGTACAAGTCGAAGCCATTCGCAACGCGCTCCAATCCACGGTGCCGCGACTATATGAGGCCCTGCGATGCCTCAAAACATGACCGAATTGAACGCCAGCAAAACGAAGTTCGAAGAACTGGCCATCTCCGCGTGCGATAGATTGGCCCGGAATAAAGCAGTTCGGCGGAACTTGCCTGGCGACGG
>JAYVCO010000453.1:0-2849 GCA_043749935.1 Planctomycetia bacterium | reverse complement strand
GACTGGCGGGTCTTTCGCCAGGTTCGGGCTGCCCTTCTTGACCCATTCCAGCCAGGAAGTTTGCAACTCGGACAGATCGGCGTAGCCGTAATGCTTGTGGGTCGTGGAGGGCCAGTCGTTAGCCTTCAGCCCCTCGCCGACGAACGCCACGAACTTCCGCCGGCCCCCTTGCTCGATGAAAAACCGGGCGAGCGAATAGCCCTGCGCGTACAGCGGGATCACGTCCTTGGGATAGTCCTTCATCGCGAACATTTGATTGAAGGCGATCCCGCGATTGTTCTGCAAAAATTGGATCAGCAGCACGGCTTGCTTGTGTTTTTCGCTTTCGTCCTCGACCGTGGTGCAGGCCCCTTCGTCGGCCCAGCGGGGGAGCGGCTGGCGAAAGTGGCTGGCGAAGATCGTGTGCGTGACCTCGTGGGGCAGGACCGAATCGAGCACCCGCTCGCGCGAGCCTTGAATGTTCATCGTCCAGCCAAACACCTCGCCGTGCTCGAAGACGAAGCTCGTTGCGCCGCCGGCCCCGAGGTGCGCATCGACCTTGGCCGTGATCGGACAGGGCCGCGACCAGTTGGGCATCGCCTCGCCGATCCATTCGATCGCCAGATCGTGCCGAAACTTCTCCGCCGCGCGGCCGATCTCCTCGGCCATGTCGCCCGGCGCCTCGATGATGAAATTCGCCGTGCGGTACGACGCGCCAAGCGAAGAGGGGAGACCAATGCCGAGCAGACTGATAAAGAACGCAGCGCGGACGAGGCGAGCATCCATGCTCCAAACTCCTGGGTCGAGTGGGTCGACGTTCGGCGTCGCTTGCGGAGCGACGCGCGGACGGGGTGGGAATGGTTTGCGGAACGCTTTCGAGTGCGGTCGGGCGGATCGCAGCGATAATTTGCGGCCTATCGCCTCGAAGGTGCGGGAGAATACTCGACCCTGCACGGCTCAACAAGACCGGTTTAGGTGGCAATTCGCGGAGCGGTTTGCTGGCAGTGCTAGCTGCACGTTTCCGTCACTGGTCGGATAGCATCTTAATGGAAGTTGTGGAGAAGCGACAAGGATTGGTGGACGGTGAATACGGTCCAAACAACCTGTGATAAGGTCGTGACAATAGCTCCGGCCCAATGCGTCCAGGTGTACGTCCGCCGTTTACGAACGTCGAAACTCAAGGCCACGCAAAACGCCGCGACCTTCGCCACTGACAAAATCAGTTCGGCAATTATCAAAAAGTCATAATTGCTTCTGATCGCGTATAGTATCAGCGAGATTGGAAGAGCAGTACAGGACGAAAATATCGAGCACGAAGCATCAATCCAAAATGCGGTTTTCCAAAATCCGAAGCCACGCATTCGCCCGGCCGCAATTCCCCACAAGACGCCCAAACAAAGAAATCTACCGGCATCTAAAAACTTATAGATTGTGATCAATTCGTACGAGCTTCTGTCGACCGCATAGCGGGCTAAGGGACTCAAAGCGACTCGAAAAACGAAATCCGTTCCGATTATCACTAACATCCACTCACCGGGTTGAGTCAAGAAAGGAATCCTCCGGAACCGCCGTGACAGGAGTAAAATAATCCCGCCTATGCCAAGCGAATTGGTCACGCTCCACAGGACTCGAAGTGCAATTTGCAGACCATCTTGGTCGTTTGAGTTTTCCCCCTCGAGCAACTTGTTGGTCGTCATGCAAACCGCAACCAGCGCCATCCAGATCAAAAAGTGCAAGATGCTCAAACGCGGAGTTGCGGGCGGAACCGGAGGCGATGCCAGTGGAGATACTTCGGCCAGTTTCGACGCTGTCGGATCCGGCGCCGACAGCACCGGGGATTGAGGCTCGTCGCCGCATTGCGATGATTCCGGCGGCGTATTTGGCGGCATCTGTTCCAAGACAAGCTCTCGTGGGCGGCTCGACAAACAGTGAATTCAGTTCATGCGTTCAGTTATAGTGTAGCTGCCGCAATGCGATCCACAAGCAATTGGATTCGTCCGTCTCCGCGCGCAAAAAAGCCGCGGGACGAATCCCGCGGCTCGTTGGCGACGATGTTCGATTGATGCACGCCGTCTCAACCGTTGTTCGTCACGCGCCAAAATTGGGCCGTGTATGTGAGTTGATAGCCGTTGCTTTGGAGGTAGGAATAGGCTTGATCGGCCCCGCCCCAGTCGATCGAACCATTCGTGTACGCCGTGGCGAAGTAGCGGCCGTACTGTTGCCATTGTCCGTTGTAGGCATAGTAAACGGTGACGGAATAAACGTAACCGACATTGCCCGATCCGCCCATCGAGCCGTTGGCGGCGGCTTCCTGCGGGGCTAGGGAAGCGAAACTGGCCAACATCAAACCGGCCAACACGACCATCGAGAGTTTACGCGAGCGAAACATGAGAGGCTCCTGCCGTGGGTCACGGCGATTCGGGGTTTTGCGGGTCCGCGTTGTGCGGCCCCTGACAACAGGAGAATTGCCGAAGCGGGCAAGGAGCGGCCAAATATCTGCAAAGATTTTTTGCGGCGGCGTTTCTTAGCCCCGGCGAGTCGCCGGGGGCCGGCGTCATGCATCGCAGAACGTCGCCGTGGCAAGCGGCCGAAGCTAGGATGTGGAATCTACGTCGGCGCAGGCCCCCGGTCATTGACCGGGGGCTAAGACACCATGCGATCCGCTACTTCCCCACCTTGTCCGCACCCTGCCAAAACGCTTTCCCGGCGTCGGTCTCCGTCTCGGCCATTAGCCACAGCACCCGCGCGATGGCCGCGTTCGAGATCATGTCGTCGGGCGGTTTCGCCTGCCAGTTCGCGTAGTAGGCGTCCACGTTCTGCTTCGCCCGCTTCAGCAGGTATTCCTCATTTGTGGCGCGGTACAATTCCAG
>JAYVCO010000452.1:0-4214 GCA_043749935.1 Planctomycetia bacterium | reverse complement strand
GTCAGAACCGCTGGTCCACTTACTATTCGAGCGCGGCGCGTTCACGCCGGCAACGACCCGAGCCGTCAGCCACGTGCAGATCTATTACACGCTGCAAATCCCGTTTTACGTGTTGAGCATGCTCGGGGCCCGGCTGCTCAGCGCGCTGGATGGTAACGCGATCGTGCTGCGAATTGGGGCACTCAACTTAGCCTTGAATATTGCCGGCAATTACGTGTTTATGCACTGGTTCGGCGTGGCCGGAATCGCGATCTCGACCTCCGTGATGTACCTGGTCGCCTGCGTTGTGATGTCGCAGGCCATTCGCATGAAGATGTCCGAAGTTGCCGCGATGCAACCAGCGAGCGGGTCGGCTTAGACGAATGGCGATTTCCAACCGCCCAAGCGGCAGATGCAAGCCTCATCGACCAAACGAACTCGGAATGATTATCGGAGCAACCTGGCAAGGATGGCTAACTGCGCGGGCACGGGACGCTATCGGTCGTCTCGCTAGCTGTCAAGAGCAACGCCGAGGGCGGCTTCGTGCGGGGGGAAGGAAAAGGAAATTCCAAACCCAAGAAACAAATCTCACAATTCGCTAATACAGTTTCCACTTTGAATGGCGCGCTGTGAAACCTTGCGGGCTCGCGGGGTCCCCGGGTATTATCGCAGGGTCGAAAGCTCCCCCCTCGGTTCATCAGTTGAGGCTTGTGGTGAAATACGCGTCGGTAGGTCCTATTGCGATTCATTTGCCAGAGCGGGTGGAAACCAACGACGACCTCGGCGCTCTGTTTCCAAAATGGGATCTCGACCTGATCTACGCGAAGACCGGGATCCAGACCCGCCACATCGCCGCGCCCGGCGAGTGCGCTTCGGATTTGGGAGTGGCCGCGGCCGAAAAGCTGTTCGCCGAGCACAACATCGATCGCGGCACGATTGATTTTCTGCTGTTTTGCACGCAAACGCCCGACTATCCGCTGCCCACGACCGCCTGCCTGATGCAGCACCGCCTCGGGCTGCCGACTTCGGTGGGCGCGCTGGACTTCAACCTGGGGTGTTCCGGCTTCGTTTATGGACTGTCGTTGGCCGACGGCCTGATTCGCAGTGGCGCGGCCAAACGGGTGTTGCTGATCACGGCCGAGACCTATTCCAAATACATCCACCCGGAAGATCGGTCGCTGCGGACCATTTTTGGCGACGGAGCGGCTGCCACGCTGATTGATGCCGCCGATGCTCCCTCGCTGTCGGCCTTTGCCTTCGGCACCGACGGCAGCGCGGGCGATGCATTGATGGTCAATTCAGGCGGGGCCCGACCGGTGGAAGAGGCGCTGCAACCCCGCACCAAATGGCGCTGGGCCAGCAAGCTTTACATGGACGGCCCGGGCTTGATCCAGTTGACTCTCGACACGATTCCGCAAACGATCGAACGCGTGCTGGCAGAGGGAGAGCTTTGCGCCTCGGACGTCCAACTGTTTCTCGTCCACCAGGCCACGCATAAATTGCTCGAAACGTTGCGACAGCACATGCACCTCGACGAGCAGCGCATGCCGACCGTGCTGCGCGATTATGGCAATACGGTCTCCTCCACGATTCCGATCATCATGCACGAACTGCGAGCCAACGGCCGATTGCGGCCCGGTATGCAGTGCTTAATGATCGGTTTTGGCGTCGGCTTCTCGTGGGCCGGCTGCCTGTGGAAAGAAACGTGGACGGGTGCTGGTGCGAGCCGCGGCTGATTTGTGAACTGCACTGTTCTCGAAGACGACTCGGGCGATCAGAAGACGATCTTGGCGTTGGCCGCCGCTTTTTCTGCGCCGGCCGGACCTGGCTTGGGCAGAAAGTCGTCCAAGAGCTTGTCTTCGTTGCCGCCCAACTGCGCGGCTCGCGAGAAAAAGACGTCGGCCCGTTCGCGCTGGCCGTCGAAAAAAAGGTGCATGCCGAGCGCGACCAGCAGATTCGCGTTCACCGGGTTGGCCTCGACGGCTTTGGCCAGATTCTCCTGATGGGTGGTCTTGGCGATTTTGTCCGCGCCGTAAATCTGGTCCAGACGAAAGGGCGCATTGGCCCAGCCGGCACGTACGCTCAAGCCGCGGCGAAAGGCTTTGGTCGCGCTCTCGTACTGTCCCATTGCGATGAAGGCGCAAGCCTGGCGAAAATACGGTTCCGCCAAATCGGGAGCAAGTTGAGCCGCCGTCTTGTACCGCTCCACCGCCGGCAAGTATTTCTGTTTACCAAAGTTGGCATCGCCAAACGCCATGAATTTCCCGGCCTTCGATTTCTGTTCGACGTTGGTAGCCTTGGGCTGTTGCTTGGCGGGCGGCTCTTGAGCATCGATCTTCGGAGGGTTGGCGGGAGCCGGCGCTACCGGGGCGAATGGCACCGGGACATAGCCGAAATTGGGCGACGGAAAGTAAGGATACCCCAAGGGGGAGAACACCGGCGTGTAGGCGCCTGTCCAAATATACGGATAGCCAACGACGCCCGTGTAGAACAAAAAACTCGACGAGCCCATTTGGCCGAATTGATGGTGGTGATGGTGGCCGACCGGCGCTGCTTGCCCGGCTTGGGAAACCGAGGCGCCGAGAGAAACGGCATGTTGAGGGTGTGGCGCGTGCGCGACACCCGGATGAGCCGCGGGACCCAACGAGAGGTGGTGAATCGCGCCCGGCGCCGCTGGCACTGCCGGCGAGCGTTGCTGAATGAACTGCGCGAGCAATGGCGCAGTTCCCCAAAAAAGCGCCCAAGCAGCTATTGAGCAAACCAGAAAAGAGCGTCGCATGGGCCCTCCTTGTGGCCACAGGACGAAAGCGTCGCCAACTTTATTATCGGTCCGTCAAGGCAAGATACAAGGCGAACTTCCGCCCGGGCGAGAATGAATCGGACGATCTTTGAGGTGGCAAAATCGAAGCACGGCATCGAACACCGACTGGCTGCTCAGTCCATGCTGGCCTGACCGAGCACCTTGCGCAGCGCGGTCATGCCGATCTCGCCGAACTGCCGCGGCGGGATTCGCCAGATCTGCGGGTTCATCAGCTCCACCGAAACGTGGCCGGCATAGCCGATCTGGCGGAACCGTTCGACGATCGGTTCGAGTTGAAAATCGCCATCGCCCGGCAAGATTCGATCGGCGTCGTTGGCAAACTCGCGCGGCACGCCGGCCAGGTCGCAAAGCTGCACGTGGAACAGATTCTCGGTCGAAAGATACTCCAGATCTTCGCCCTTGCTCGGGCCCGTGTAGTAGTGAAAGACGTCAAAACAGAGCCCCAGATGCGGGTTGCCGATCTCGCCCACTAGGGCCGCAGCGGTTTGCAGATTGTTCGCAAAACTGGCTCGGCCCTGAAACTCGAAAGCTAGCCGAACCCCGTGCTCCGCCGCCAGCTTGGCAGCTTGGGCCAGAGAAACTTGCACCCGTTCGAGGTCTTCCTGGGCGAGCGTTCCATAGACGTCGCCAGCCAGCACAAGCGTGCCGATTCCCAGCGAGCGGAACTGTTCGAGCCGGCGAGAGAAGCCGTCCCAATGCTGCTTGCGAAAGTCGCCCTGGCTGGTGAGCAGTCCCCCCTGAAAACTGGCCACCGGCGCGGTCACGCCATGCTGTTCGAGCAGGCCATGCAGATCCTGCTGGCTATGGTGTTCGAGATAGGTGTCGAGCTTGCCGACCCACAGTTCGATGATTCGACAAGCACCGGCCGCATAGTCCTCGAAGTCCTTTTCAAAAGGAGAATCGAGCGAGCAGACCTGACTGAGGGCCGGTTTCATGGTTCAGCCGATGTCTCCGCCTTCGATCAGCCGCGCGATCTCGGCCACGCAGTCGTCGGCCTTGATGCGCCATTGGCGGAGCGAATCGCGATCGCGAACCGTGACGGTCCGGTCTTGCAGGGTCTGGCCGTCGACGGTGATGCAGTAGGGCGTGCCGGCCTCGTCCTGCCGGCGATAGCGGCGGCCGACGGCGCCTTTCTCGTCGTAGAAGACGCTGAATCGCTTTTTCAGGGCCAGATAAATCTCTTTAGCCGCCTCGGGCATGCCATCCTTCTTGACCAGCGGAAACACGGCGGCTTTGATGGGCGCGATTCGCGGGTGGAACTTCATCACCACGCGCTGCTGCATCTTGCCGTTTTCGTCGGGCGCTTCATCTTCTGTGTAGGCTTGGCAAAGGAACGCCAGCGTCGCCCGATCGGCGCCGGCCGAAGGCTCGATGACGTGCGGCGTGAACCGCTCGTTGGTCAAATCGTCGCGGT
>JAYVCO010000451.1:0-5932 GCA_043749935.1 Planctomycetia bacterium | reverse complement strand
CAGGACCGAGAAAGCCGGCCCCGGTTGAGGCTCAACGGGCGGACCAACTTGGCCGAGCGCGTCTCCGGCGCAAATGAACCACAGCGCGGCCAGTAGCATCAGCTTGCAATATGTCAGCAATGTGTCCAGTCCTTGCTACCGATGTCCAGTCACTTGCTGCCTGTCAATGCGTAAAAATCAGTCCGGGATCGCTCGGGCTGCCACCGGCCAATTTGAATTTGAGTTTGTCACCCGGTTCAAGCGCGACGTGCCCCACCAGCGCGTTCTGATCGCGCGACTTGAGAATTAGGTAATTATCTGCCAGCGTGTACGTGCCGGTGAGCTGTTGCTGCTTGCCTTGTTGCGTGAATTTCCAACTGAATCTATTATCCTCGGTCAGATTCAACTCGAACTTCGCCCCATCGGACCGACTGCCTCGCCAGTTTCCAATCAGACTGGCGACATCCACGGGCTGTGTCGGCTCTGCGGCCGGGGCCGAAGCGGGCTGTTCTTGGGGTGTTGTGGTGAGTCCCGTGAGTAACTGCGCGGCAAGCTGGTCTTTGGGTTCTAATTCCACCACGGCTTGCAACTCATTGGCCGCTTGCTCGTTGTGTCCCGCTAGAATGTAGTGATAGGCAAGCAGGAACCGCGCGGCGCTGGCCTGGGGATTCTCGGTGCGATAACTCTCCAGGGCGCGTAACTGTTCGACGTAGACATTCTGGTTCGAATACAGGCCCACGAGCGTCGCCATATCCCAGCCAGGTCCCGACGAGAGCACGGCGTGCATGGCCGCGGTGGCTTGTTGATAATCCTTGGTGGCAAACAAGCACAAGGCGCGAAACTCGTGCATCAGTGAATCGTTAGGCGCAATGGCTAGCGCGCGATTGGTTTGCGCAAGCGCCATGGGGAAATCGCCGCGTTTGAAGAAGCTGCGCGCGCTGTCGAAAGAAGCCAGCGCCCTGGCCTGCGAGGCGTCGGGCTGGCCAGTTGCATCGGAAGGGCCTGGCAGTGTCGGCTGATAGCCGGTTGGCGGCGGAGCGACGACCACCGGCTGCGAGTAGTTGATGTAGGTCACTCCGCCGACCGGCGCAACCCAATAGGGATTGTAATAACTGTAGTAGCCCCAGCCCCACGGTGACGCGAGCGACGCAACGCCCACGGTGGCTACGCCGAAGCCGAGACCAAAACCCAATCCCCAACCTGCACCGCCGCCGTACCAACCCCAGGGCCTGTACCCCCAAGGATTTGCCCAATAGCCGTGCCAGTCGCCGTGATACCAGTTGCCGTGATAGTTAGGGCGGTGGTTGAATGCCGTGTTTCTGAATTGCGATTGATGATTGAATGTGTTTGCTTGTCGGGATGGATGCGCATTGGATGCGGTGCGAGCGCCATTCCCTGGGTGTGAGCTGCTTCCGCTGCGGCCTTGGAACCCACCGCCACCGTTGCCACCGCCGCCCCAACCCCCGCCACCACGATTACCGCCTCCTCCACCTCCACCGTGGTTGCCGCCTCGCTGGGCGAACGACTGGACTGGCGCGAGCGTGATGGCCACGACCAGAATACTGACAAGGGTCGTCTTCATGCGATGGACTCCATTCACTAAAGATCGCAAGATACGGAATGTGTAGGTCCCCCGCGTCGCTGGGAGTCGACGGCAGGAACCGAGGAAACTCTGCTCCATGCTTGAGAACCGGTGGGCCGCGAATTGTAGACGAAGGCTGGTTTCCGGGTCTATGCGAGTTGCGCCTGCTAGTAATCAGAGCCGTCACCTGGGTGATGCGGGAATTGTCGGTCAGATGGTCATTTTCGGGCTTGCCCCCCGTTAGCATTCCCTCGCTGTTTGTGCGCGTTTGCACGAGGGAATGGTCCACCAACTGTCAGTCCAGCAATCGAACGTATTTCGACGATCCGTGGTTTCTCGGATGAAACCACCCGATCCGTCGGGTAAAATCGCCTTGTCGAGAATTGCCTGGAGATTCCGACATCCGAGTATCAGCGATGGCGTCGATTGCTGCGGGAGCGTTTTGATCTGATGAGTCACTGCCGGATGACGTTGCCCTGGGGAATGCCCTTTCTGCTCGTGTTTGGCAGCTACGCCACTGTAGCCGCGGCGCAGCAGCCAATCGCTCAACCGCCTTCGCCTGCGATCTCCGCCGAGCGTACCCTGGTTGCTCGATATTGCGTCGAGTGTCACAGCGAAAACGAAAAGGCGGCCGGGTTGGCTCTCGACACGATCAGCCGAGATGAAGTGACCGAACACTCGGAGGTCTGGGAAAAAGTCGTCCGGAAACTGCGTGCCCGGCAAATGCCTCCGGCAGAAATGCCCCGCCCTACGGAGCCCGTATATATGGCTGCCCTCTCTTCTCTGGAGGCTTCACTAGACCGGGCGGCCGCTGAGCATCCGAATCCTGGGCGAACCGATACGTTTCGGCGGCTCACTCGCATGGAATATCAAAACGCAATTCGAGATCTGCTGGCACTGGAGATCAATGGTGCGGCGCTACTGCCTGGCGACGAATCTAGTCACGGCTTTGACAACCTGAACGCCGGAGATCTGTCACCGACACTCCTGGAACGCTATATCTCGGCAGCCCAGAAGATCAGCCGCCTGGCGGTCGGGCGTTCCAAGCGCACGCCTGAGAGCGACATCATCCGGCTGCCTGCGGATATCACCCAAGAGGAACATGTCGAAGGGCTGCCACTTGGGACGCGCGGAGGTTCGCTCATTCCGTACACGTTTCCCCAGGATGGTGACTACGAGATTCAGGTTCGGCTGGCGCGGGATCGCAATGAGGAAGTCGAGGGACTAACCGAACCGCACGAGTTGGAGTTGTTGCTCGATCGAGAGCGCGTGCAGTCGTTTACAGTCGCGCCACCACCGGAACGCAAGAACTTCCAGCTTGTCGATGAAAACCTGAAGGTCCGCATTCCGGTGAAAGCCGGACCGCATAAGCTGGGGGTGACGTTCGCGAAGAATCCGTCATCACTCCTGGAAACGAAGCGCCAGCCGTACCAGGCCCACTTCAACATGCACCGGCATCCGCGGATCTCGCCGGCGATTTACCAGGTTTCGATCACCGGACCCTATGCGGCAAAAGGGGTTGGCGACACGCCCAGTCGGCGCCGGATTTTTGTCTGCCTGCCGACCCAGCCGAGTGAGGAAGAAGTTTGCGCCACACGCATCCTATCCGCGTTGATGCGCAAGGGCTACCGGCGACCGGTTGACGATGCGGATCTGCAAATGCCGATGGAGCTTTATCGAGAAGCGCGGATCTCGGAGGACTTTGATGCGGGAATCGAAATGGCGTTGAGTGGGGTACTGGTGAATCCGCGGTTCCTGTTCCGCGTCGAACAAGATCCTGGCGACGTCGCCCCGCACACGGCTTACAAGATCAGTGACCTGGATCTTGCATCCCGCCTGTCATTTTTCCTCTGGAGCAGTATTCCAGACGAGGAGCTGCTCGATTTGGCCGCCAGTGACAAGCTCAGCCATCCCAATGTGCTTCGCCAGCAAGTGCGGCGAATGCTAACCGACTCGCGTTCGCGAACGCTAGCCAGCAACTTTGCCAGCCAGTGGTTGCACTTACGCAACCTGGAAGCGATGACGCCCGACCTGCGATTGTTTCCTGACTTCGACGACAATTTGCGGCAGGCCTTTCGGCAGGAAACGGAGATTGCCTTCGAAACCGTTCTCCGCGACGATCGAAGTGTGCTCGATCTTTTGAAGTCCGAACATGCGTTTCTGAACGAGCGGCTCGCCAAGCATTATGGAATTCCACACATTTACGGCAGCCGTTTCCGCCGTGTCGCGCTGGATGACGACCGTGTGCGGGGTGGATTGCTTCGCCAGGGAAGCATCTTAACTGTCACCTCCTATGCGACACGCACTTCGCCGGTGATTCGCGGGAAGTGGATACTCGAGAACCTACTGGGCACACCCCCACCACCACCGCCGGCTAACGTTCCGGCCCTGAAGGATAATACTGTCTCGTCCACGCTTTCGGTCCGCGAGCGGTTGGCCGAGCATCGGGCCAATGCGGCCTGCGCGAGCTGTCATAAACTGATGGATCCCGTTGGGTTCTCTTTGGAGAATTACGACGCGGTGGGTCGCTGGCGAAATGTCGAAGAGGGCCAATCCGTCGATGCAACCGGAGGCCTCCCCGACGGCAGTCAGTTTGCGGGAGTGACCGGGCTTGAGCAAGCATTGCTGAAGCGCCCCGAGATGTTTGTTAGCACGCTGACGGAGAAGCTGATGACGTTCGCCTTGGGTCGAGGCGTCGAGCCCTACGATGCGCCAGCCATCCGCAAGATTGTTCGCGACGCGCGGCCCGGAGCTTATCGCTTCTCATCGCTGATCGAGGGCATCGCTACCAGCACGCCGTTTCAAATGAGGAGATCTGAATGAGCGTCATGAAAAAGGTACTGCCGCGGCGGACGGTTCTGCGTGGGCTAGGAGCCACGCTGGCGCTACCGCTACTCGACGCGATGATTCCTTCCCTCACCGCTCAGGCAAAGACTCCCGCCGATCCGGCTCGGCTACGTCGCTTGGGCTTTGTCTATATACCTATGGGTTGCGACGTCTCTCGCTGGACTCCTCCCGGCGGCGACAGCCTTGACGAGCTGTCAACCACACTTAGCCCGCTAGCGGCGGTCAAGCAGCACGTGACGGCAATTGCCAACTTGGAATTGCAGAATGCGTATCCCGGCACGCATGCGACTTCCAATGCCGCATTTTTGAGCGCTGCCAAAGCAAAAATGACGGAGAGTACCGACTATTATCTCGGAACGACCGTCGATCAAATTGCCGCCAGGCAGATCGGCCAAGAAACGCGACTGCCATCACTGGAAATTTCGATGGATTTGCTCTCGACGGTCGGCCAGTGTGACAACGGATACGCGTGCGTCTATCAGAATAACCTGTCCTGGTCGTCGCCCACGACACCGCTGCCGGCTGAGGCTCACCCGCGAATCGTCTTCGAACGATTGTTTGGCGAGGGGGGCAGCATCGCCGACCGTCGCGCGGCGCTGAAGAAAAGGGCCAGTCTGCTCGATTCGGTCACGGGAGAGATCACTCGCCTTCAAAACGTTTTGGGCCCGGCTGATCGCGCGAAAGTCAGCCAGTATTTGGACACCGTTCGCGAAGTCGAACGCCGCATTGCGAAAGCCGAGGAGGAAACAAAGGACAACCCATTGCCGGACTTGGATCGCCCGGTGGGAGTGCCAGCTTCCTATGCCGAACATGCTCGTTTGATGTTCGACTTGCAGGTGCTAGCGCTACAGGGCGATGTCACTCGGGTGATTACGTTTCAGCTTGCGCGCGAAACCAGCAATCGAACGTATCCCGAAATTGGAGTTTCCGACGGACACCATCCGCTTACGCACCACGGCAACGATCCTGAGAAGATCGCGAAGGTAGCCAAGATCAATCAGTTCCACGTATCGCTGTTCGCCGAGTTCCTGGCGAAGTTAAGAGATACGCCAGAGGCGGGCGGTTCGTTGCTGGACCACTCGCTCTATTTGTATGGCAGCGGAATGGGCAACCCCAATGTTCATGACCACACGAACCTGCCGATTCTTGTCGCCGGAGGTGCCGCCGGCCGAATGAAGGGCGGGCGACATATCAAATATGCAAAGCCGACACCTTTGGCCAATCTTCACTTGACACTACTCGACAAAGTCGGTGTGCGTCTCGATTCATTTGCCGATAGTCGCGGAAAAGTTGACGAACTATTCGAACCTCTTTCCATGTGATGGAACCGCGATGAGTACGAAGCGACTGCTCGTTTGGGGATTGTTCTGGTGGCTCATTGCTGCTGGTTCGTTTGCCGCCGCCGCTGATGCGCCGCTAGCGGATGCCGCGGAAAATCTGGACCCGGCGAGCGTACGCCGGCTGCTACAAGAGCGCGTCGATATCAATCAGACTCAGGCCGATGGCACAACGGCGCTGCATTGG
>JAYVCO010000450.1:0-5269 GCA_043749935.1 Planctomycetia bacterium | reverse complement strand
CGGCGCCGGTCAGACCGCTGTAGTCGGGCCGATCTTCCGGGTGCCACAAGGGCTCGCCACGCAAAACACGGTCGGCCAGTACGTCGAGCTTCTCTCTCGAACCCGCCGGGGCTTCCGTCGGGGAGAAGCCGTCGTCCTCGGCGGGCATGAAATCCTCGTCGTGGCCGTACTTCAAAATCGCTTCGAACACATTCCTCATCTGCCGCATCGAATCACACCCTCCAACTTAGAAAAAATGCCACCTTCACTGCAATTAACAGCCTGCTTACGAGCAACCTGTAGTATGTCTTACCAATGCGAACCAATCCGTCGGGCCTGGAAAAAGGCCGTCTCGCTTGCCATGACCATCCGTGCTGGCCGGGAATCGCGAGAGCTTTTCGAACTTCGGATACGGTGGGCTGCTAACTATCCGAATCAGGGGGGAAACTCTTGGTCACGTGAAGCAGTCCATTATCGATCCCCAAAATCAAAAGTCAATAGTTTGGATCGATTTCACCCCTTGACGGCGGCAGATAAGCGCATTCCGATCGGTAATGGCTTCACAGTCGTCGCCAGCACCGCAAAGCGTAAGCTCTGCCATTTTTCGGGCGATTTTGTATCCTATCGCGGGTTCTTACGCTTCGATTCCCGCAAACCGAATGCTAGGCTGAGTGGGTCGTTACCCGCCAAAATAACCAGACTCTTTGGTTCATCGCATGGCCTGGCACCAAAACTCGCTCAAGCTTCTCCCACTTCCGCGCGGATTTCATTTGATCACGCGACAAGTGCTCGAAGCCTTGCCAGAACTTTCCCGAATTCGTTTGGGAATCCTGCACGTGTTCATCCAGCACACCTCGGCATCGCTGACCATCAACGAAAACGCGGATGCCGACGTGCCGGCGGATCTAGAATCATCCTTCAACGCGATCGCTCCCGAGGACTTTGACTATCGCCATACTATTGAGGGGCCCGACGACATGCCGGCGCATGTCAAAGCTGCGCTGTTGGGATCGAGTGTTTCGATTCCGGTACGCCATGGACGCCTGCTCTTGGGCACCTGGCAAGGAATCTACCTTTGCGAGCATCGCGATCGAGCCAGCGAGCGACATCTCGTGCTCACTCTAACCGGTGAAGCCGAAAGCAAACGATGAAGCCGAAATTGCTAGTCGTTGTAGCTCGCCACGGGCTGGCCGGTCTCGAGAATTCGGGCCAAATCGTCCAGCCAACATTCCAACAATGTCGCCTGATGCGCGTTACGATCGATGTGGGCTAGCGTCTCGAGCGAGCGATCGATGCACGCCGCCGTGGTTTCCGTATCGCCCGACGCCGCGGAGCTTGCCTGCTCGATGGCTCGAGTCAGAGTGGTATCGGCCTGCGGGTTGAGGCCGGCCTGCGTGCGTAGTAGATGTCGATAAAAGTCGATGGCGAAGCCGACCACTTGTCGAGCTCGGGCGCGGCGCACGCCCGCTTCTTTGCCCGCCGCCTCGACAAAAGCGCACAGCTCCTGAGCCAAAGCGACACTCGCCAATTGCGGTTTCGCCAGCGCGGCCAAGAGTTGTTGGCGAAACTTCCACAGATCTTCGTCAGCGAGCTCCTGGGCCCGCTCGAGACTCCCTTCGGCGAATTCCGCTAGCCGCTGGGCGTGTGCGGCGTCCGTCACGAGCCCCTGCTCTTGCAGAATTTCGGCCACGGTCTGCGCCGGCAAAGGACTGAAACGAATCGTCTGGCAGCGCGAGCGAATCGTGGGCAATTGCTTATCGGCGCTAGTGCCGATGAGAATCAGAACGGAACAGGGAGGCGGTTCCTCCAATGTCTTGAGCAGACAATTGGCGCCTTCCTCGTTCAGGTGGTCGGCGTCATCGATTATCGCAACCTTACGGCCGCCCATGAACGGTTTGAGACCGATGTCGTGGCACAATCCTTCGCGCATCCGATGGTCGTCATCGCCCACGAAGAGCGCCAACGGAATCGAACTCTTGTCGGCCGGCTTTTCGACAATGTAGAAGTCCGGATGCGTCTTGGCCGCGACTTGCTGGCACGACGCGCACTGGCCGCAGGGCGCTAGCGATTCGGCTGGAACCTCGGTGCATAACAGCGATTGAGCCAGTTTCTCGGCAAAGGCTCGCTTGCCGATGCCCGCTGGCCCAACAAACAGGAAAGTGCTCGCTAGCCGTCCCCGGCGCAAGCTGCGACGGAACCGCTCGACGATATCGTCATGTCCTTCGATGCCTTGCCACGCCATGGTCAACTGCCGATACCGATAGGAGCCCGGATCTGAGAACGAACACGCGTTCGAAACGCAACTTGCGACATTGTATCGCGAGGAAGGCAAATATGCCTGGGGCCGGCTGGACCCCAGTTCGCTGTCTAGGATTTGCCCAGCACAGGGCGGGCGGCCGCTCGAATGTCGGCTTGGACCGCCTCGATCTCGCGAGCCGCGTCGATGACGACGATCCGCTTTGGGTCTTTGGCAGCTTCAGCCAGAAAACCTTGCCGCAATCGGGCCTGGTATTCGTCGCCTTGGCTTTCCATGCGATCCAACGCCCGTTCGATGCGGCCAGCGGCGGTCTTAGGTGGCATATCGAGCACGAAGACCAGATCGGGCATCACGCCTGCCGTGGCCACAGCGCCGATTTTCCAAATCGTCTCCACGTCGAGCCCACCCGCGTGGCCCTGATACACGGCGTTGGCCAGCAGGTAACGATCCGAGACAATTGTTTTGCCTTGTTCGAGGGCCGGCCGGATCACTTCTTCCACGAGTTGCGCCCGAGCGGCCATGAACAACAGCATTTCGCTACGCCGCGCGATCGGCACCTGATGCCCCAACAAGATTTTGCGAATCTCCTCACCCAACGGCGTGCAGCCCGGGTCGTAGCAACTCACGACGTCACGACCCTGCTCGCGCAGCCAAGCGGAAAACAGGTCGATCTGCGTCGTCTTGCCGACCCCGTCCAGGCCATCGAAGGAAAAAAACATGCTGCCTCGCCGCGGAAGACCCAGGGATCGATGGAATGCCCCGAGGGCCATGCGGACTCTCGCTGGCAATCTCAGGCCTGGCCATTATACATTTCGGCTAGCAGCCTTGCGCGCCGTTCGTCAGTTGGATCAAGTCGGCGTTGAGGCGATTATTCCTGGTGCTTCGCCTGCTGCACGGATCCGTCTTTCGCCTTCCATTCGCGGCGTAGCTTGACAGTACCTTTCGAGGCCGTGCCATTAGAGACGGCTACTTTGGACCGGTCCTGTACGTTTTCTCCCGAGGTCGACGCATCCTTGGTCGCCAGCCCGGTGGTGGCCTGCGAAGGGCCTGCGTTGTCCATCAATCCCGACCAGGCCGAGTCGCGGGCTTCGTCGGTGCCGCCGCTGCCCAATGGTCCCCATTCGAAACCTTGCGAGTTGGCAGCAGCTGTCTGCACGTTGGCTCTTTTGCCCGAACCGTTCTTGGCCGATGGCCCGAAGCCATCGGGAGTGGGCAACATTTCGTTCGGCGCCGGGAGATCTTCGGGCGTCATGACTTCATGCGGTGTGCCCTCGACGGGTTCGAGTTCCCCGTTGCCGTCCTCGTAGCCATTCTGGCGGATTGCGCCCTGGCTCATCACGCTCGGCCGGGTAAAGCCGTAGTCGAGATAGATGCTGGCGTCGCGCTGGCGCGCCAGCCGGTGGGCGTCGAATTGAGCTTTTGCCGGCCACGGGCCTTCGGCCAGATAGACGTTGTTGTATTCCAGCAGCGACCCCTTGCGATAATGGACGAAGATGATCGCCCGCTGGTAATCGATTAGCGTGCGCCAGAAGCTCGTCTGAGCTTCCGCCCGGCGGCGCTGGGCTTCCAAAAGCTGATCGAGCGTGACCGTTTCGGCCTCGAATGCGGCTTGTACGGCCTCGACTTGCCGGTCGGCGGCCAGGGTCCGGTTGAAATTCGTTTGTGTCAGTTCGTAATTCAGTTTCAATTGACGAATCGCATCCGTCAATTGATGGGATACTTCCAGCTCCTCGTCTTGCAGCTTGGCGCGTTCTTTCGCCAGGTTCAATTGGTAGTAGCGCACGGTCGAAAGTTCCTTGCGGAAACCAATGGGCATGGTCATCTGCGCTCCCAAAGCCCACTCCTGGAACTGCCCACTAGTTAGATTCGACATGGCACTGGTGCCGGGCAAGGAACCTGGCACGCCGGGATTGAAAGTAGCCGTATTGCCGGCCAGCGTGTCGCCCAGACCTTGCCAGCGGTAGGTGCCGTTCAAGTCCAAGCGCGGCAACAACAGATTCTTGGCGGCGACCAACTGTAACTCTTGCTGTTTGATGCGCCATTTCTGCCGCCGCAGATCGAGGCTACGCGCCATGGCTTCTTCTTTGACTTCTCGCCAGTCGAAGTCGATCTTCGCAATCGTCGGTTTGTCGATCGGCATGATCAAGCGGCCATCGGTCGCGGTTAGACCCATCACGTAGCGCAGGCGGTTTTCAGCCCGGTACAGTTCGTTCACGAGTGTTTGCGTGGTGCTCTTGAATTGAAAATACTGCTCGCGAGCTTGGGCTTCTTCCTTCGCTTCGCCACCCTTCGTCCCGACGATATACAACAGGTGGATTTTCTTCCAGGTTTGGCGCGCGCTGGCCAGAGCCGTGTTCGACGTTTCCATGTTGCGCCAAGCGAAGGCCAATTCCCAGTAGGCTTGTTCCGTGTCGTTAACTAGATTTCGGACGCCCCCTTCGAAGTCGGCCAGGCTGATATCGACGTTGATTCGAGCCAAGAGCACGCCGTCGAACGCTGGCGTTTGCTGAGCACCGCCCGGAATGATGTTAAATGGATTGAAGGGACCGGCGA
This sequence comes from Planctomycetia bacterium, assembly GCA_043749935.1. GTDB lineage: Bacteria > Planctomycetota > Planctomycetia > Pirellulales > PALSA-1355 > PALSA-1355. The sequence goes on along the minus strand of JAYVCO010000450.1, from coordinate 480 downwards.
TCCGATTGAACTCGGTGCCCGAGCCGGCCAACAACGGCTGGTTGAACGACGCTTCGTAGTTGAGATTCCAATCCTTGGCAATATTACGAGTGGGATTGTTGTTGAAGTCGTAGATCAGGTTGTTGCGAAGCGTGAACTGACCACCCTGAGCCGTAACTTTGGTAAGTTGCGTATTGAACGTGTTCGTGTCTTGCTCAAACGTCTGTTTGAAGAAGCTGGTGATCGGAACCTGCGGGCGCACGTTCTGTTGACGGTCGTTCTTCTGAAAGAACGAGTTGGTCGACCACTGGGTGTCGAAAGCCGACAAAGCATACTCGACGCCCGAAAAAGGAGTCGTCTCGACGATCGCCGGATCGTAAACCGTGCGGGTCGTGTCAGGATTCGAGGTAATAGCGTCGGGTGCTTCACCCGTTTGCGTGCGGTTGTTGAAAGCCGAGCTGACGAATCGTCCGGCCAAGGATCGCATGATCTTGGCATTGG
>JAYVCO010000449.1:0-4271 GCA_043749935.1 Planctomycetia bacterium | reverse complement strand
GGTCTTTTCGTCCGTCAGCCGGTAGGCGTGGTTCACTTCTTCGGGACTGAGAAAATTCAGGCTTTGCGTGAACACGCCCGGCACGTGGGTATGACCTTGGAAGCAATGGTGTTCAATCAGGCTGAAGATTTTTTCCATCTTCCGCTGATTGTAGATGTCCTCCGGAAAAACATACTCGTTCAGTGGGTTGCGGGCGGACCCGTGGACGAACAGAAAACCGTTCTCGCGGCGATTTCGCGGCAATTCGCCGAGAAAATCCCAACGCTTGGCATTTTCGGCCGGGTTGCCGCGAGGATTTTCCAACTGGTCGCGAGTCCAAAAAATGGCCCGCTCAGCGCCGGTATTGAAACCTTCCGGATCGAACAACGCTCCCTGGTCGTGGTTGCCCAACAGGCACACGTCGCAACGCATGACTATATCGATGCATTCGCGCGGATTCGGACCATAGCCAATGATGTCACCCAGGCAATAGACCTCAGTGATACCCTGGTCTTGGATATCCGTTAAGACAGCCTCGAGCGCTTCGAGGTTGCTGTGGATATCACTGATTAATGCGCGCTTCACGCCCAGCTCGATTCACGCCCAAAGGACGGTCAGAGACCCCAAAACCGGTAATTTGCCGGCATCGAGGACGAAAAACTAGGAGATTTCCCAACTACTCTTGAGTTTAAGAGTCCGCTTTTGCAGGGTCAAGTCGCCTTCAGTCTTCGCTCACCCGGTATGCGAGCTTTTGGCCCTGGTCGTTTTGCTCTCGGCAGCCCACGCGCGTTTCTCGCAAAATCGGCCTTGGTGGAGCCAACAGTGGACGTTTTGGAATCGGAAACCGATTCAGTAAAACCGCATTTGCCTGGCTGGTAACTGGCTTCTACGGATGGGCCAAGTTTCGGCGGTGTCTGCCTGCTCAAGTTTAGCCCACTAGCCACCAGGTTTTTTCATGGCCAGGCTATGCAAAATCAGCACGCCGCCGGCGGAAAGCAAGGCATAGCCCAGCCAGGCCGGGGGGTGAATCGTGCGGTGGGGCGTGGGGCCTGCCGCGGGCATGAAAGACCGGACCGATCCATCGGCATCGGAGACAGCCGGCGTCAGGCGCTCGGCAATGAAATGGCTGGCTCGCTCGTTGAGCACGTAGGATTCGACCCACCGCAATTGCAGCCCCAGCAGCACGACGACCAACCCCAGCATAAAGTACTGATTACGATTGAATTCCATGTGCGTGCCTCAGGCTGCCAATTATCTCCAGGGTTTGAGTATGGTCCGCCTGGAGTCCATAAGATCCTATCGGGTCGCCCGCCGCCGCCACTTGATCGGGTGCAGCTCAATACCGATTATGCGACAAGCACGGCCTGTGCGATGGCTCGTGTCACACCCTGCAAGTAGCAGCAAAAAAGGACAGGCTCCCCGCGTTTGCAGCGATTGCGGTGCCTTAATATCTTCTCAAAAGACGCTCCGCGTACGTCGGCGATCATATCTGCCGCGTTCGACGAATTGGCCGCAATGGCCGAAAGCTCGCACCAGACTGCACGAAAAGAAGGTAAACTAGACTTCATGGAACGGCCGGACTCATCGCACAATCCGGCCAGTCGGGCAGCCAACTGGGGACACGCGGCGCCGGCGATTTCTCGCTCGGCGGCGGATTGAAGAAAGTACCGAATGCCGGAAGTGCAGTGGTATTACGCGCGGAAGGACGAGCAGTTCGGGCCAGTCTCGGCCGGCGAGCTCAAGCAATTGGCCGATGCCGGTCGCTTGTCGCCCGACGATTTGCTGTGGCGCGAGGGAATGGACGCCTGGACAACGGCGATCAATTTACGCGGGCTGTTTACGCCCGAGTCGACACCCAGTCTCGAAAAAGACGGCGCGCTGGTCGGCATGGGCCAGTCCCGAATTCCGACAAGTACGACCCGCCCAGCCGCCGGCCCAGACCAAACTAGCACGACCGATTCGCTCCGCTTTGTCCTGCGCTCGACGCAAATCTTCTTGTGGGGCATCTGCGTCTTGGTGGTGTTGGCGGGCCTCGTGCTGTTCACGCGAGCATTTCTGGTTGCCAGCCGTCCGGCCGAACAGGCCGCCGTGGGCGCCTTGTTCTCCACCTATTTTGTTGCGGCCTACGTGCTGGCTCGCGCGGGTGAAAAACTTTCCCGGCTGTTGTTAGCCCATTCCCGACGTCGCAAGCCATAACGAGCTGCCCTCCACACCTAGGCTTTGCGCATCAATTCTTCCAGTGCCGCGGCGAAGGCCCCGTACATGCCAGGGGTGAACAGTACGAAGCGAGCTCGTTCGATCACGGGGTCTTGCACCAAAAAAGCTCTGGTCGTGGCCAGCGCGATGCGGCTGCCCTGATCAACCGGATAGCCATAGATCCCACAGCTCAAAGCCGGCAGAGCGATCGATTTGCAGCCGTGCTCGGACGCCAGTTCCAAGGCGCGGCGAAAAGCACTGGCCAGGGCCTCGGCCTCGCCGCGTTGGCCTCCCTGCCAAATCGGCCCCACCGCATGAATGACATACCGGCTCGCCAACTTGCCCGCCGCGCTGATCACGGCTGAGCCGGTCGGACAGCCTTGAGGATAGCGCCGAGACGTTTCTTCGAGAATACTGGGCCCGCCGCGACGGTGGATGGCTCCGTCGACGCCCCCGCCGCCGGCCAGGCCGCTATTGGCAGCATTGACGATCGCGTCTGTCTGCTCTTCGGTAATGTCCCCTTCCGCCAGTTCCAGAGTTCGGCCATGAATCGAGACTTGCATTTCTTGTCGCTCCCAACCACGCTTGAGCCTGTCGAAGAAGCTGTTGCTGAGTTGAATTTATCGGATTCTATCGCGTTCGAGAAAGCGTGCGATGCGAATATTGTTTCATTGCCTGATGCTGACGAGTTGCTTCAATTTAGTGGGGCTGGTTAGCAATTCAGCCGCGAGAGATATTTTCGTGAGCAATGTCGAAGGGGACGACCGCGCTCAGGGGCGCCGCTCTCACCCGTCCCTCGGCATCGACGGGCCCGTGCGAACCATTGCCAAGGCTTTGCGTTTGGCGCAGGCGGGCGATCGGGTCGTGGTAGCAAATACTGGCCAACCCTATCGCGAATCCGTGAGCTTGACGGGTCATAAACATAGCGGTTCGCCCGTCAACACATTCACGATCGAAGGCAACGGCGCCATGCTCGACGGCTCGCTGCCGATCCCCGAGGGCGCTTGGAAGCACCACGTGGGCGACGTGTTCTATTTCGAGCCGAGCGGCCTGGGCTACCAGCAATTATTCTTGCGCGGCCGCCCAGCCGTGCGCCACCCGGCGGCTGCCGCCGATGTGACTCTGCCGCCGCTCGAGCCCTTGGAGTGGTGCTTGTGGCAGGGACGAATCTACTTTCGGGTCGAAGCCGGCCAGTTGCCATCCAACTACGAGCCGGCATGTTGCGGCCTGCGGACCGCGATCACGCTCTACCATGTCGAAGATGTCGTGATCGAGAACTTGATCGTTCACGGGTATCAATTCGACGGCATCAATGCAATCGACGCGGCGCGCCGCATCCAACTCAACGAACTGGTTTGCCGCGCCAACGGCCGCAGCGGAATCAACGCCGCCGGCGCCTCGACCATCGAGATCAACGCTTGCCTGCTAGGCGACAACGGAGAAGCCCAATTGCGCAGCGAAGACTACGCCCAGACGCACGTGAACGAAAGCGAGTTACTCTCCGACACCGCTCCCGCCATCCAACTGCAAGGCGGAGAAGTCACCGTTGATGGACGGGTGATCGTGTCAAGCGAGCGATAGCGTCGATCGCCTCAAAACCTTCCATGCCGATCAAGACCGCCGGTTGTCGAGACCTTTGAATGGATGACACCAATAGAACTTTTTCTGGCCGGGTTCGCGAAGTCATCACCTGTTTTGGGGCGTTAAAAATTCACGAGTTTTTCAAAAAGACTTCTTGACAGACGTGTTGCCTTCATTAAATTCTACGTGGCCTCGATAGTATCGCATCCACTGGAAGTCGAATCGAGCTCCTCGCTAATGCAACGAAAATGAGGTGTTCCATGTCTGCTTTTCTCGCAGTTTCACATTGCGTGAGTCCCGAGCGCCGGCGATCGAGTCGCGGCAGAGCGCTTCTCACGGGACTTTTGTGCTTGAGCCTGGTGAGCCTTGGTTTGGCTGTGCCGGCGCAAGCGGTTCCCGTGATCACGCTGGCCAACGGCGTGGCGAATCCGCCGCCAAACGTGCAGTCGACTTCGCTGAACCCTCAGCAAACGGCAGTTGCCGACACGGCGGCACTGATCCCGGTGGCAACTTTC
>JAYVCO010000448.1:0-2592 GCA_043749935.1 Planctomycetia bacterium | reverse complement strand
TTTGCAACCGCGACTTGCCAGCGCCGCTGTAGCATATAAGTAGCAGGGCCCGTTCCTTGCGATTTGGTAACGTGCCAGCTTGCGGCCGGAACTCGCATGGCGTCGTTTCTGGCTTCGCGTCATAATGCCGCCGGTTTATCGGATTTCGCCGTTAGGGAAAAGGAGCAAACATGGTTCGCCCTCAACATTGGCAGTGGTCGTTATGCATCGCCGCGATGCTAGCTTGCCCTTCGGCGCGCGCCGACGATGCCGGGCAAGCCCTTTTGGATAAAGCGACCGACACGAAGCTTTCGGCCGAGAACCTGATGGACCTCAACCAGGTGATCAAGCTCTCGCAGGAAGCCATCGCGGCCGGACTCGACGAGGACGGCAAGAAATTCGCCAACGAATTACTGGCCAGCACGCTCACGCAGCGCGCCGACATGATTTGCACCGAACTGTTCGAGCAGCCGGTAACACCCAACCGCGGCCGCAAGCTCGTGCAGATCGCGCTTTCCGACTTGGAACAAACGCTCGCGATCGACAGCGAGCAAGCTCAGGCCCAATACCTGATCGGCCGACTCTATGCCCACCTGGGCGAGCCGGAAAAAGGACTCAAAGCCCTCGATCACGCCGTCCGCTTGTCGCAAGACGATCCGCCGTCGCTGGCGAAGGCCTTGATGATAAGAGCCAATCTCAAAACCGAGCCGGCGGCGCGCATAGCCGATTTCAACGAGGCGGTCCGGCTGCAACCCCACGATCCTAACGTGCTGCGGTTCCGCGGCATGTTTTATCTGACTCAGAATGACTTGCCCGCGGCGATCTCCGATCTGAACGCGGCGGTCACGATCGACCCCAAAGACTCCGACACGCAAGAGGCGCTGGGCATCGCCCAGTCGATGTCCGAGAAGTACGACGAAGCAATGGACAGTTTCAACAAAGCCATCGAGTTGGCGCCCGAAGTAGGGACCGCCTATACGCAACGCGCGCGCATTCGCGCCATCAAGGGCGACGTGCCCGCGGCACTGGCCGACGTCGAGCAATCGCTCAAGTTGCAACCCGGTTCGGTACAAGCCTTGCAACTTCACGCCACGCTCTTGGGCAGCACAGGCAAGTTCGATCAGGCGCTGGCCGACATGAACCTGCTGCGCAAGGCAATGCCTGACAACCCGGAGATCCTGCTGCAAATTGCTATGCTCTATCAGGCTTCCAAAGAACCGTACAAAGCGATCACCGCCTACGACCAGGTGCTCCAAAACGACGCCGAGAATGTGTCGGCTTTTCGGGGCCGCGCCGATGTCTATTTGGGTTTGGGCAAGCAAAGCGAAGCGTTGGCCGACTACGAGGCGGCACTCAAGATCGACCCCAAGAACAGCGGCGTGCTGAACAACCTGGCCTGGGTCCTGGCGACTTCGCCCGATCATGAACTACGCGACGGCAAGCGGGCGATCGAGCTGGCGAAGCTGGCCTGCGAGGTCACCGAATTCAAGCAGGCCCACATCGTCAGCACGTTGGCGGCCGGCTATGCCGAAACGGGCGATTTCGAAACGGCCGTCACCTGGTCGAAGAAAGCAGTCGAATTGGGTCCCGATTCGATGAAGGGTCAGTTGAGCAAAGAACTGGAAAGCTACCAGGCCCAAAAGCCCTGGCGCGAAGCCAATCCGCCCGTCGATGAAGACGCTCAGCAGACCGCCAGGCCCGAAAAATCCCCCGCCCCGTCCAACGACGACACGGCCCGCAGCAAGCGTGGGAGTTAGGCTTTGGATCGAGCGAGTGCCTGGCAGTTGGTGTGCGAGTACACGGCCAGCGACAGTTTGCGAAAGCACATGCTGGCGGTCGAGGTGGCCGTGCGGGCTTATGCACGGCGGTTCGGCGCCGATGAAGAAACTTGGGGCATCGTCGGCCTGCTGCACGATTTCGATTACGAGCGGTGGCCCGATCCGCCCAACCACCCGCTCCAAGGCGCCGCTATTCTGGCCGAGCGAGGATACCCGGAGCACGTGATCTACGCGATCAAATCGCACGCCGATTATTTGCCCGACTGCCCGCGCGTCTCACCGCTCGACAAAACCCTGTATGCCTGCGACGAGTTGGCCGGCTTCATCACCGCAGTGGCCAAAGTCCGGCCCGAGGGCATTCACGGCATGAAGCCGAGCAGCGTGAAAAAGAAGCTCAAACAAAAGTCCTTCGCCGCCGCGGTGAATCGCGAGGACATCGTGCGCGGAGCCGCCGATCTGGGCGTCGAGATGGACGAGCACATTCAGTTCGTCATCGACGCCCTGGCCACGATCGCCGAGGAGCTAGATCTCAATACTGGGGCGGGGTAGCGAGCGATCCTACCCGCGGCGCGCGTCTCTTTTGTGCCCGGCCGGAAGTGGAGGAACCCATGCAAAAACTGATATTGGTCGTCGGACTGACAATGGTCAACTTGCAGGCGTTTGACACTGCGCCGAAACCGGCAGGCGAATCGGCACGACAAACGCCGACGGCTCCCATCACGGCTGGGCCGACGCGCCGCAGTCAGCCCACCTACCAATGGGACGGCCGGCTGCCGTTCCGTCTTGTACAGCCTACACGGCGTTAAACGTGCCGCGCTCGCCATCCTGCCCTATA
>JAYVCO010000447.1:0-13092 GCA_043749935.1 Planctomycetia bacterium | reverse complement strand
CGTGAGCGTTCCGTCGCAAGCCACGATTTATTTTCTTTTCCAAGGAAGCGCCCCGCTCGACCTGACTATTTTCGCGCCCGGTCCGGACGTGGAACGGATCGTGCCTGCGCGCGATCCGGCCGGCCACCAGCGGATGTTGTTACTGTGGTGGAACAATTTTTCCTCGGCGGCCGTTGCTGGCAGCGGGTCGAGCGAATATCCGCCAATGGTGGAAGGATATCTCACCGACAGCCTGGCCCGGCGGCTCTCCTTGCCAATGCCCCAGCGTCCCGCGCGCCGCGAGCTCAGTTTGTTTCGCAGCGAGATGAATTTGTTGTTCGAGACAGAGACGGCTCGGCTCGATATGGCGCAAGCGATCCTATCGGGTGACGTGCCTAACCCGCCAGCGACAGAGACCCTTGCCCAAGAATTGCCACCGCCGAAGCCCGAAGTGCTTAATCTACCGGCGGATGTCGCCATCGAGCCGTTGGCCATGCACGTGCCCGTGGAGTGTATGTACATTCGCTTCGGAACGTTTCCGAACTTTCTCTGGCTGCGGCACCGAATGGAAGATTGGGGCGGGGAGCTGCGCGACATCATTACCGAGCGTGGGCTTGAAACCGGCGACTCGGCTCGTTTGCAAAAACAACTTTGCCTGCGCCAAAACGCGCTGGCCGAGTTGTTTGGCGAGAAAGTGGTTTCCGACGTGGCCCTGATCGGCACCGACCCATTGCTGCACGAAGGGGCCGCGATGGGCACGTTGTTCCAAGCCAAGAATAGCACTCTGATGGCAGCCGATTTGACACAACAGCGGGTCGCCGCGATGAAAGAGGCCGAAAACGCCAAAGAGGAAAAGCTCGACATCGGGGGTCGACAGGTATCGTTGATCTCAACGCCCGACAACTCGCTCCGTTCGTTCTACGTGGCCGATGGCGACTTTCATCTCGTCACCACCAGCCGCACGATGGTCGAATGGTTTCTGAGCACTGCTGCCGGCAAACACGAATCGATTGGCGCATCCGACGAGTTCCGACTCGCCCGCGCGAAAATGCCGATTACACGGAACGACACGGTGTTCGTCTATCTATCGCCTGAATTCTTTCAGAACCTGATGAGCGCGGAATATCAGATCGAGATCAATCGCCGGTTGCGTTCGACGGTGGAAATGGACCTTGTGCAAATTGCGCAGTTGGCGGCGCGATCAGAAGGACAGCCCGGCGCCACGGTGGATGAGCTCGTGGCCAGCGGCTATTTGCCGGAAGGATTTGGCGTGCGCCCCGACGGCAGCCGCTTGGAATTCGTGGACGGAAAACCGATCGACTCGCTGCGCGGCCGGCGTGGCACATTTGCGCCGGTGCTCGACGTGGGCGTCGGCAAGGTGACACGCGGCGAAGCCGTCGAGTATCAGCGCGTGGCAAAGGCCTATTCGAATGAACTAGGGCCCATGGATCCGATTGTTGTCGGTATTCAGCGACAGGCACTGCCTGAGGGTGGGTTGGAACGCGTGCTGATCGACTTGAAGGCGGCCCCGCTTTCCGAACAGCACATCCAGATGCTTGCCAAATGGTTGGGTCCGCCGACGATCGAGCGTTTGGCACCCGTGCCGGGCGATGTCGTGGGCTTCGAGGCCGTCTTGCGCGGTGGAACGTTCTTTGCCGGCGACGAGCATCATTTGTTTGGCGCCCTGCGAGATGCCGATCCGACGATGGCCGCCGACCCGCGCGCGGGCCTTTTGGCCCGGCTCGTGTCCTCGAAGCTCGAAGGGCTTAATGGCTACATCGGAGCCTGGCCGAATGTTGGATACCTTAAATTTATTGGCGGCGCATCCAATATTCCGGCCGACGCGGCCGGATACTCGCAATTATGGACCGGTTTCTGGCGGCGCCAGGGCGACGGTTTCACACTGCTCTCCTTTCACCCGGAAGTTCTCGCCGACGTTTCGCCGCAGTTGCAGTTCGTCAAAGCCGATCGGCCCGCGCAGATTTGGTTTCATGCCGACGACCTGGCGAACTCGAAACTAGCGCCGATGCTGAACGCGTATGGCTATCGCCAGTCGCGTCAAACCTCGCTAGGCAACACACGGTATATGAACATGTTGAGCGAGCAACTGCACGTGCCGCCGGCAGACGCCAGAAAAACTGCCGAACAACTTCTGTGGGCCAAGCTAGTGCCAATGCTCGACGGCGAGTACGAACTGCGAGAATTGCCCGGGGGACATGCAACTTGGGTTTTGACGAGCCTGGCCGATCGTCCGAATTCGACCGAGATGCCGGCCGACTATCAGTTTCGGGCTCTCAATTGGCTGCGAGGAATTCAGTTCGAGCTGGTAACGGAGAACGGACAATTGGCTGCGCACGCCGAGGTGATCATGCCTGTCGAAACTCGACCTGCCGCCGGTTTTCAGTTTCCTAGCCTGCCCTTTGGCGCTGCCAAGCCAGGCCCAACGCCGGCCCAGCCGAAATCGAAGACCGCGCCCAAGCCCAACTCAAAGCCCGCACCTTCCAATGGCTCGAAAAGTTCGGGGGCCCGAGAATTCTAAGCCGATGAGTCTGTGCTGGCGAGGTTGACCTGGTTTGGCATCCCGAAAGCTGAGAATGACATGCAACGGGCTCTGATAATTACTTTCTCCTGGTGCGCATTAGTGGGCGGCGCGAACGGCAGCGCCCTTGCATCTGACAAGCTGAACGTGGTGTTGATCGCCGTCGACGACTTGAACAACGATCTGGGCTGTTACGGCCATCCGCTGGTCAAGTCGCCCAACATCGATCGGCTGGCAGCGCGTGGCGTGCGATTCGATCGAGCCTATTGCCAGTACCCAGTGTGCAATCCGTCGCGCGTTTCCATGCTCAGCGGCCGCCGCCCCGACAGCACGCGTATCATGGATTTGGTAACGCCACCGCGCACTTTTCTGAAGGACGTTGTTTTCCTGCCTCAATACTTTCGCCAGCGCGGCTACTTCACGGCGCACGTCGGCAAGATCTTCCATACCGGCGAGGCGTTCGAGGATCCTCCAAGCTGGGACGTGGAGATTCGTGAAACCGGCAAGAGCCCTCCTCCCACGGCGATTCTCAGGGAGCAGGACATCGATCGTCCCTTGAAGTACGGGCTCAAATGGGCCGAGTTGAAATCGACCGACGCCGAAACAGCCGATGGAGTCGTGGCCAGTCAAGGGTCCGAAATGCTCGCTCAGCAGGCCAGTACTGGCAAGCCATTTTTTCTGGCCATTGGTTTTCGCCGCCCTCACTCACCCTACGCCGCGCCGCGAAAATATTTCGAGATGTACCCGCTCGAAAGAATCTCGCCGCTGGTCGAGCCGGTAGACCACTTACGATCCATTCCACCGATTGCGTTTACTTATCCCGTGGGCACGCCGCCGGTGAGCGAAGAAGACCGCAGGCAAGTCGTGGCCGCGTATTACGCTTGCATTTCGTTCGTCGATGCCCAAATCGGCGCGGTACTTCGAACGCTCGATCGGCTGGATCTGTGGAAGAACACCATGGTCGTGTTTTACAGCGATCACGGCTATCACTTGGGAGAACACGGCGGCATGTGGCACAAGATGTCGGTGTTCGAAGAGTCGGCACGAGTGCCGCTGGTCGTTGCCGCTCCCGGAGTGCGCGGTGGTCAGTCGTCGGTCCGGTTGGTGGAGCTAGTGGATATTTATCCAACGCTGGTCGAGATGTGCGGGCTGCCGATGCCCGAAGATCTGGAGGGTCGCAGCCTTCGACCGCTGTTGAACGACCCAAATCAGCCCTGGAAAAATGCAGCCTTCACGCAAGTCTTGCGAGGCCAACTCACCGGACGAAGCGTCCGTACCGAGCGGTATCGCTATACCGAGTGGGACGAAGGGCGCCAGGGGATCCAACTCTACGATCACCAGACCGATCCTCGCGAATACGTGAACCTGGCCAGCCAACCAGACCTCGTCGAGACCCAAGCGCAATTGCGCGCACTGTTGCGTATGCAGAGTTCGACAAAGTCCCAGGCCAACTAACGTGCCGGTTGTTTCGCGCGCGGTAACGGGCAGCCAAAAGCCTGAGTTTCGCTAATCTCGGGCGGCTTCCCAGCGAGCACGGCGCGCAGCGCATTGTCGAGATCATAGACCGTCGGCTGATCGCGTCGCTTGCCGCTGGCTGAGTACCGGTCGTCAATTCGGCCGCGATAGAGCACTTTGCCTTCAGGCGACAACACGACTGCTTCCGGCGTCACCCGCACGCCGGTGGATCTGGCCAGCGCTTGTTCCGGATCGAACAAGAGCGGAAACGTTAGGCCATACTCCTTGGCGTGTTTGCCGGCCTGGTCGAGCGTGACGGTCGGGTCGCAGTGAATGCCAAAGCAACCAACTCGGTCGTTGGCAAATCGTAGGGCCAGAGCCTGCATATCTGGAGCATAACCGTTCGACACCGGGCATTCCGTTCCCAGAAAAAACAGCACGACCGCTTTGTACTGTTGCCACTGCTTGAGCGAATATTCCTTGCCAGTGCTATCGCTCAGCGACAGTTCGGAGATGGACGGGCCGGTCGGCTGCGTCCCGGCGGGCGGAGCAGCCGAAGTGACAGCAACCAGTGACGCATCTGCGGCAAACGCCAGCGCGAACAGAAGTTGACCAAGAAAAAGGCCAAACGAGCGGCGCATTAAACCTGCCTGGCAAAGACGAACTTACTGCAACGTCATGGGCATTTGCGGTGGCATCGAAACTTGGCGATGCTGCAACTGCGATTCCCAAAAGGAGAACTGTGGATCTCCGGCCCGAAACGCAAACACTGCGTCGGGTAAAGCGTGGCCATTGACCGCGCGCGAGTGGACCCGCACGAGCACGACACCGTCTTGACGGCGTTCGACATCCCAGGATTCGAGGTTTTGCAAGGTAGGCTCTGTCCGAAGCGGAGACTCTGTCCGAAGCTCAGTGGCAGTAGGGTGCGATCCGGGTATTCACGGGCCTTTGGGCAAATGCCTTTTTTGGCCGTGGTTACCAGTTCGCGGCAAGACGCTCTATTATGCCGAATTCCCTCAATAAATTCTAGGCTAGTTTTTCGGGTTCTGCTGCCCTGAAAATCCGCCGGGAATACGGGCTGTTTTCCATGGGACTCTCCCAGGAATTAGTCGCATACCAGGCCATCAAAGCCCCAGGCGAAGCCGATTCGCTCTACGGAATCTGTTGCGAATTTCCTTTGCACTTTGGCCGGCGACAGGCGTACAATGCGCGCGGCGTGCCGGAACGCGTCGCGCATTGGCCCACCCCTGGGCCGGGCGATTCTCAACCATTCATGTCACTCGAAGAGGAGCCTGCCATGACCCGTCTTGCAATGCGCGTCGGAGCGGATGTTGCCCCCCGGCTAGCCCGGTATTTGGCCGTTTTCGTCGTGGCCGCGGTTGTACTCAGTGCAGGTTTTCTGACGGGGCTATCGTCGGCGATCGGCGAAACGTCAATCCCTGCGAGCGGCGGCAATGAGCCGGATCCCAGCCTGCAATCCGAGGCAAAAATACGCGCGGCGCTGCATAACGCGACCACGATGGACTTCTCGGAAACGCCACTTCAGGACGCGGTGGATTACTTGCGAGACCTGCACAAGATTGAAATCAAGCTCGACAACAAGTCTCTCGAGGAGGCTGGCGTGGGTAGCGGCACACCCGTCACCTTTTCCATCAGAGGAATTTCCCTCGGCTCTGCGCTCAAGCTGATGCTCGGCTCGCTCGAATTGACGGCGATTGTCAAGGACGGCGTACTACTGATCACGTCCCCGAGTGGGGCGGACAACAAAATCGAGTTGCGAGTTTATGACGTTGCCGACCTCGTAACGAACGACCATGACGCTGTCAGTGATTTGGCGAGCTTGCTCGAATCAATGCTGAAGCCGCCGGGTCCGCAATCGCCCGCGAAACCGTCCTCGCCGCGCACTCGCCAGCAACCTGCGCAGTCCGCAACTCCGCTCGTGCATGGTTCCTCGGCCAGTGGAGGTGGCATGGGAGGTGGGTTCGGCATTGGTATAGGTCGTGGAATGGGTGGCATGGGTTGCGGAATGGGTGGCATGGGCGGCGGCATGATTCAGCAACCGGCAGGCTCCATCAAGATCGAGCCTTTTCGCAAGCTGCTGTTGGTACGCGCGCCGACGGCCGATCAAGACGAATTGACGCGGTTCTTGGCGGAGATTCGCGACAAGATCCGGGCGGGAAAATAGAACTCTGCCGGCGTCCGCTAGCTAAGTGAATCTTTGTCATCGTGATTCTTCTTGAGCCGTGACTGCCACTGCTCGATCCAGGACAGCGCGGCCAACGGCGTGGTCTGGTTGAGTTCCAGTTCGCGCAGTTCGCCCACGAGTGGATGCTCCGCGGCGGCAAACAGCGTGAGTTGCAAGTCGGTGTTTTTGATTTTGCGCGTCTTGCGGGCCAACTTGGTCTGCCCTTCGGCATCGAGTTGTTCGTTTTCCAATTGCGCGAGAATCTGTTTCGCCCGCTCGACGACCGTCGACGGTACGCCAGCCAGCCGCGCGACGTGAATGCCATAGCTTTTGTCCGCGGCGCCGGGCAGGATCTTGTGCAGAAACACAACCTGGTCTTGCCACTCGCGTACTGCGACGTTGTAGTTGCGCAGCCCGGCGAGCGACCCAGCTAGCGCCGTCAACTCGTGGTAATGCGTGGCGAACAGCGTGCGGCAACCGATCCGATCGTGCAGATACTCGACCACGCTCCAAGCCAATGACAGCCCATCATAGGTGCTCGTGCCCCGGCCAATCTCGTCGAGGATCACGAGGCTGCGCGGCGTGGCCGTGTTCAGTATTCGCGCCGTTTCGGTCATTTCGACCATGAACGTGCTCTGCCCGCGCGAAAGTTCGTCGCTAGCGCCTACCCGGGCAAAAATGCGATCGGCCACGCCGACCGTGGCTTGCCGAGCCGGCACGAAGCTGCCCACTTGTGCCATCAGTGTGATCAAGGCGACCTGGCGAATAAACGTGCTCTTGCCGGCCATGTTGGGGCCCGTGATCAAAAGCGATAAGCCATCTTCCGGCCCGCAGTGGGCATCGTTCGGCACAAACGAGCCCTCGGCCACCAGCACGTCGAGCACCGGATGTCGTCCATCCGTGATTTGCAAAACCGGCTCGGCCACGATCGTCGGTCGGCAATAGGAGCGATGGCGGGCCAGGTCGGCCAGCGACGCGAGCACGTCGAACTGCGACAGTACAGCCGCGGTTTGTTGCAACCGCGCCGCGGCGCCGGCGACAATCTCGCGTAGTTCCAGAAACAGATTGCCTTCCAATTCGCGCGCCTTCTCGTCGGCGCTCAACACCCGCTCTTCATATTCCTTCAATTCTGGCGTGATATAGCGCTCGGCATTCTTGACCGTCTGTTTGCGAATGTAATGGGCCGGGATTTTGGCGCTATGCGTATTGGTGATTTCGAGATAATAGCCAAAAACCTTATTGAACCCGACCTTGAGGCTGCCGATGCCCGCCCGCTCCGATTCTTCGGTCTGATACCTGGCGATCCACTGCTTGCCGCCGCTGGTCAATTCGCGCAGGGCGTCGAGTTCCGCCGAGAATCCGTCGCGAATGAACCCGCCATCGCGGCTCACCAACGGGCAATCATCCATCAACGCCTTTTCCAACGCGGCTCGAACTTCGGAGCAGAGATCGAGGTGACTTTCGAGTTGCACCAATAACGCCGAACGTCGCGCCGTGATCTTGGCTTTGATGTGCGGCAGCTTGGCCAGCGTGCGGGCGACGAAACTCAAGTCCCGTGGACTGGCTCGGCCAGTGGTAACCCGCGCGAGCAGCCGCTGCAAATCGTAGATGCCGCGCAATTGATCCTGTAGCGCATTGCACAACGTGGGATCGGCCACCAGCTCGGCCACTGCATCCAAGCGGACGTCGATGGCCGGCAGATCCGTAAGCGGATTGGCCAGCCAGTCGCATAACAGCCGCGATCCCATCGCCGTTATGGTGCGGTCCATGACGCCCAACAGGGCCCCTTCGCGCCGCCCTTCGCGGAGCGTGCCGGTAATCTCGAGACTGCGCCGTGTGGCCGCGTCGATTTCGAGTGTCGTGCCGGCTGAATAATGGACGAGCCGGTCGATGTGTGCCAGCGATGCTTTTTGAGTTTCGATCAGATAAGCCATCACCGCGCCAGCCGCCCGCACCGCTGGAGTATCACCGTCGTCGAACCCGAACCCCTCGAGGTTGGCCGTGCCGAAATGCTTCAACAGCACGTCACGAGCGGCATCCGTCGAAAAGGCCCAATCGGGCCGCCGCGTGAGGAGTTGGCCTGGCCCCAGTGTGTTTGTGGGCAGTTCGGCATCTTCGCTGGTCAGGCACTCCGCGGGCTGAATGCGCGCCAGTTCGTCGCCCAGTCGGGCCGAGGGAAACGTGGCGGCATGGAAACGACCCGTCGAGAGCTCGACCCAAGCCAATCCCGCCACGCTGCCGGCGGGCACGACTGCCGCCAGATAGTTGCTCGCTCGCGGATCCAAGAGCGCGTCGTCAGTGACAGTGCCCGCAGTGACAATGCGCGTGACTTCGCGCCGCACGAGCCCCTTGGCCTGCCGAGCGTCTTCCACTTGATCGCAAATCGCAACGCGAAACCCGGCGGCGATCAGCTTGCCCAGGTAGTTTTCGAGCTGGTGGTAAGGGAACCCCGCCATAGGCACGGCGTTCTCGCCTTTTTCACGGCTCGTCAGCGCCAAGTTGAGCACGCGGGCAGCGGCTTTCGCATCCTCGTGAAACATCTCGTAGAAATCGCCCATGCGAAACAGCAACAGCGCATCGGGGCACGCCGCTTTGGCGTCCTGATATTGCTGCATCATGGGCGAGGTCGACATGCACAAAATCTCCCCGGTAGGAGTCGCATGCTAACAGAGTCGGCAGCCGAAAGGGAGGGGGCTGGGCAGGAGCACGTTGGTTGGCAGTTTGTAGCCTGTTCGGCTCGCTAACTACGTCCAGCGGGCCGCAACGTTCGCCGTTCCAACCAGAGCTCGACTTCGCGAACGACTTCGGGGTCAGTCGGTCCCAATGTCGCGATGCGGCGAACTACGGTCGATCGCAGCTCCGCGGGCAATCGCGAGAGAATTTCGGTCGCGGCCGCGGTTGGCAGGTTCGAGACCACTAGCGCGATTGTTTGCGGATGTTCGTCGACGAGCAGCTTTAGCAGATTGCTGCTATCCGCCTTCCGGGGCAATTTGAAATGCGGCGCCGGAATCGAGCGATGAGCGAACTCGCGCAGGACATACTGCTGTTCGTCGGTCCGCAATGGCTCGCTGTTGGCGATTTCGGTGGCGACGAGTTGCATCTGTCGCGGATCGAGTTTGCATAGCAGCCCCGCAGCTTGCCGCTGGGGCAGGCTCATCAACACTACGGCCGCTTTGCGAACTTCAGCCGTCGACACGCGACTCGCTTTCGGCGGCTTTTTGCGCCAGCCAGAATTGGAGCACGCCCAAGACAGATTTTGGCTCGCGCCGTGCGGCGCGATTGAGCCTGATGCGCGAGAGGGTGGGCGCTCTGGTGACACGCTGCTCGCGGTCTCTGAGAGAACAATGCCCAGGAGCTGGGACGTTTTGGGACGATTTCAAGCTCATACAGCACTTGCACCAAAGGCCCGTGTTGGTAATGAAACACTTGGCCCGTATATCGGCAGAAAGCGATGCTGGCATTAGCCAAAATCGTTATCGGTGAGAATTGCGGAAAAGCCAGGCCCAAAGTACATTGATTAGCTGGTAACAGGTGCTCGGGGGGCCCCAAATGGGGTGCCGTTTACCCGCGTTTTTGGACCACGACCCGCACGCCGTTTTTTGGGCGCAGCGTAAAAGTGGGGTCGGGCTCAATCGCCTGACCGGGCACTAGCGTGAAATGAAATCGTTGGGCCAGCGCGGCCAAAACCAGCGGTCCCTCGATCATGGCAAAATGATTGCCAATGCAAATTCGGGGCCCGCCGCCGAATGGGAAATAGGCAAACTTCGGCCGGCCGGTATTGTGAGGTGGCAGAAACCTGGTCGGATCGAACGTATCGGGCTCTTTCCAAAAATCGGCATGACGGTGCACGAGACATTGCAATACGACTAACATCGCCTTGGCCGGCACCGGATAGCCGTTGATTTCGTCGGCTTCAATCGACTCGCGCGGCAGTCCCCACGCTGGCGGATAGAGCCGCATCGTTTCCTCGAAAACGGCCGTGGCCAAAGGCATCGATGGCAAATCATCGACCGTGGGCGGGCGGCCTCCCAAGTGCGAGCGTACCTGCTCGGCCAGCTCGTGTTGTATGTCTTGGTTTTCGGCCAGCAAGTACCAGGCCCAAGAGAGGGCCGCTCCCGTGGTCTCGTGGCCCGCGGTGAGCAAAGTAATCACTTCGTCCTTAAGCTGCTGATCGGTCATGTGCTCGCCCGACTCTTCGTCCTGCGCGGAAAGAAACACATCGAGCAAATCATTTTGACTCGATTCCTGGCGGCGCCTGTCGATCAGGTCTAGAACTACTTTGTCCAGCAGCGCTTTGGATTGGCGAAACTCGCGGTTCGTTCTTGTCGGCATCCACAGCGGGGTCCACATCCGCCCATTCATCTTCAGGCTAATGTATTCGAACGCGACTCGAAACGCATGGCCGATCGCGTTGGCCTCGCCGCTGATGTCGGTGCTGAATAGCGAGGTGCTGGCAATTCGCAGCGCCAGGCCCATCATCTCGGGCACAACGTCGAACGAGCGGTTGTCTTCGGCCTGTTGCCAATCGCGAATCAAACTCTCGGTGGCCGCAACCATGTGTGAACTGAGCCGGGCGACACTGTGCTTCAAAAATGCCGGCTGCATCAACCGCCGCTGCTTGCGCCAAAAAGTGCCCTCGCTGGTCAAAATGCCGTTGCCGGCCAGCAGGCTCACCGAGCTATAAAAGACGTCGGGCTTGCGGTAGTTCTTCTGGTTCGTGTGCATGACATGCTCGATCGCCGCGGGATGCGCCAGCATGTAGA
Source organism: Planctomycetia bacterium (assembly GCA_043749935.1). GTDB lineage: Bacteria > Planctomycetota > Planctomycetia > Pirellulales > PALSA-1355 > PALSA-1355. Next base: position 2,171 of record JAYVCO010000447.1, on the reverse strand, counting down.
AGTAATATCCCGGCAGCGCGCGGAGACGCACGTAATCGCCGTGTTTGTGCCAGGCGCCAGAATACAAGCCCAGTGGATCGCGCTGGAGTTGACGCAGGCAGCCGCGCAATCGACGGCCCCGTTCTTCGGGCCATGTTTTTGCGCCAGTCGCCTGATGCGGGGGACGCAATGCCGTGGAATTGCTCATGGGAGTTCCATCGAAAAGAGGAACGAGAGTGCAAACCCTCGTCCATCGTACCGACTTTAAGGTGAAAAAAGCAAAGGTGGTTAGATGCGGAAAACGTGGCGGTCCGGTTATATTAGACCGCAGGCAATCCAAACACATGCGCGTAATGCGAAATCAGGCTGTCGCCAAGGTTCAATTCGTATGCAGGCCCGATCGCCGGGGGTTCGATGACGGTCAACGATTCCTTTGATTTCCTTCGTTTGCGCAAATCGCTCTATACGGCCGTCGTGGCCGACGTGCTCGATAGCCTGGGTTTTCGCGAGCAAGTCGTGAGCCTTGAATTGCGGCTTCTCAGTGGCAGCGGAGTGCTGATTGGCCGAGCCAAGACGACACAGTGGGAGGAATTGGACGCGGTCGATCCACGACCATACGAAATGGAGCTTCGAGCGGTCGACGAGTGCGGCAAGGACGACGTGCTGGTGGCCGCGGCCGGCGGCTCGATGCGGTCGGGCATCTGGGGTGAGTTACTTTCGACTGCGGCGAGAAATCGGGGCTGCGTCGGGGCTATTGTCGATGGGGCGGTGCGAGACGTTACCAAAATGCACGAAATGGGATTTACCGTGTTTGCGCGAGGCACTTGCCCACGCGACAGTCTGCACCGACAGCGCGTGACGGCGGTTGACTTGCCCGTGGAAATAGGTGGTGTGCGGATCTCGCCGGGCGATTTGCTGGTTGCTGATGTCGACGGTCTTGTCGTGGTGCCGCAGGCCGTTGAGCGTGTGGCGTTGACTGCGGCCTGGGAGAAAGTGACCGCCGAGAATCGCGTTCGCGAGGAGATTCGCGAGGGGCTTTCCGCCGGAGAAGTGTTTCGTAAATATGGAGTCCTCTAGTGCACGTCGGCATCATCGGATTGCAGCACGAATCGAACACTTTTCTCGGCACGCCGACCACTTGGGAGCACTTCGAGCAAGGCGCGCTTTTGAGCGGTGCGGCGATCGCTCGAGAGTATCGCGAGGCCCATCACGAAGTCGGGGGATTCTTCGAAGGTCTCGAAGAAGCGGGCCTCGAAGCCGTTCCGATTTTTATGGCTTGGGCTCTGCCCGGAGGAACCGTCGACGGGCCGACGCTCGAGAAACTGCTGGCTGCGATGCTGGGCGAATTGAAGCGGGCCGAGGCGCTCGATGGCATTTTGGTGGCCCCGCACGGCGCCGCGGTGGCAACCAGTCGCGCCGACATGGACGGTTATTGGCTGCGTGAACTTCGTTCTCGCGTAGGCCCGCAAATGCCAATTGTCGGCACTTTGGATTTGCACGCCAACTTGTCAGAAGCCATGGTACGTGCGACGGATGCCCTGATCGGCTATCGCACGAATCCGCACTTGGACCAGCGCGATCGGGGTCGTGAGGCCGCGCGGCTGATGGCGCGCATTCTGCGCGGTGAAGTTCGCCCGACCCAGGCCGCCGTCTTTCCGCCGCTGGCCATCAATATTGAACGGCAGCATACCGCCATTTCGCCGTGTCACGAGTGCTATGAGGCCTTGGATGATATGCTGGACGATCGTCGCGTGCTCGCCAACAGTCTGCTGCTTGGCTTTCCTTATGCCGACGTGCCCGAAATGGGTTCAAGCGTAATCGTGATTACCAATGATGAGCCTGACCTGGCTCGAAGATTGGCCGATGAGTTTGCCGAGTACCTGATGCTCCGGCAGCAGGATTTTTCCGGCCAACTGCTGGGCATCGAACAGGCGCTCGAACTGGCCCAACAGTCACCCGCTCCCGTTTGCCTGCTCGATATGGGCGATAATGTCGGCGGCGGATCGCCCGGCGACGGCACGCTCCTGCTCGAAGCGATCTGCCGGCATGGGATCAGCAAAGCCTTTGTCTGTTTGTTCGATCCGGGCTCGGTCGCGCTGGCAAAGAGTGCGGGCGTGGGGGCGCAAGTCTTGCTCAAAGTAGGCGGCAAGACCGATGGATTGCATGGCCCGGTGCTGAGCGTGGCTGCCGGC